>CAIODE010000204.1 GCA_903856875.1 uncultured Burkholderiales bacterium | reverse complement strand
TCCACTACACAAGCGGAGTATTTCAGAGCGGAGAGTACGGAGGGGCTGGCCAAAATTTACGACCAACTAGGTTATCGCTTGCGCTTTGAGAAAAGAGCGCTGAGTGAAATCACCTCCTATGTCGCCTTGTTGGGCATGGTCTTCATTTTGTTTGCCTGTCTTCGCAATTTTTCAAGGTTCGGCAGAATCATTTAAAAACTTGGCATGCACTGTGCATATGCTTTGATGGTTGCAGGAATTTAAAATGAAAAAATATTCACCCGAGACACCTATTTCCAACACAGACGCCATGTACTTACGCGATGCTATTCGCATGGCTCAAGTTGCCAAACAAAGAGGAAACCGGCCCTATGGTGCTGTGATTGTCTCAAATGGTGGTGTAGTCTTGGCCGAAGCCTACTGTAATTCCACTGAATCTGGCGATTGCACCGGACATGCCGAAACAACAGCCATTCGCATGCTGAGCTCCAAAATCAGCAGAAATGAATTGTCAAGCTCCACGCTCTACGCTTCCGCAGAACCCTGTGTAATGTGTGCGGGTGCCATCTGGTGGTCAGGCGTTCAAAGAGTGGTATTTGGGATCGATACGGAGCGTCAAAGAATATTTAACAGCGACATCAATGTTCCGCGAATGGCTGGAATTACCTGTCGTGATATTTTTAGTGCAGCCATACCCTCTATCGAGTGCATTGGTCCAGCGCTCATAGAGGAAGCTAGCCAAGCCCATGAATCTCAATGGAAGAAATGATTCTTTTTGAGTGCGATCGCGCACCAAATAAGGCTGTTATAGACCATTCACAACACCAAAAGTGTGCGTGATATTTGCAACTATTTAGCGAAATGAAGTTAACATCATTTCTATGTTAAAGCAATCCAAACAAGAACTCTCGCGCCGCCACATTCCCTTAGCTGGCGCCTCTAACTTCCGCGACCTAGGTGGCTATGTGGGTCACATGGGTCGCCCCGTGAAGTGGCGCTTAATTTTCCGCTCAGATCACCTGGCCAATTTATCGTCAGACGATGTGAATCACATTCAAAGTTTAGGAATCAACCGCGCCTTTGATTTCAGAGGCATCCAAGAGAGCCAGGCACAGCCCTACGATTGGCCCCACATTCAGCGTCACAGTTTGAGCATCGAACCTACAGTGGTGCAAAGGTTGCAAGCACAGCACCTCACTGGCAAACCACTGACTGCAGCAGACGCCCTAGACGCCATGCAAACCACCTACCGAGATTTTGTTCGGTCAGATTCACGTCGTTTTGCTGAGTTGTTTGAACACCTCTTAGAACGCCCTGACCCTCTGCTCTTTCATTGCACGGCTGGCAAAGACCGAACTGGTCTGGCAGCCGCTTTGGTGCTGTTCGCTTTAGGTGTGTCAGAAACTGACATTTGGCAAGACTATTTACTAACCAACCAACTCTACAAACGCAACAGCACGGGGGCTATAGCCCTCTCTCCCGATGTGTTGAAAATTGTTTGGCAAGTTCAAGAAAGCTTTTTACAAGCCTCGCTCGAAGAAATCAAATCTCAATATGGCGATGTTCAACATTATTTAAGCGATCAACTGGGTTTAACACCCGCTGCAAAACTTCGCTTGCAATCGCTTTATTTAGATTGAAAACGCTGCCAATCAATCCTTAGGGCGTAGCGGGTGCCACCACAGCGCCTTCAATTTTGTGACGCGCCAAGGCGGCAGCCACAAAGCCAGAAGATTTCATTTCTTCTACAAACTTTTTCAAATAGGCTTGGGTTTCTGGGCTGCGTGATTTTGGCAGACCCATTGCTTGTT
>CAIODE010000203.1 GCA_903856875.1 uncultured Burkholderiales bacterium | reverse complement strand
GGTGTTGCCACCGCACCTTCTGTCGACAAACGCTTTTTCAACTCTGCCGAATTGAGCGATGCGTTGATTTGTTGATTGAGCTTTAACACGATGTCACGCGGTGTGCCAGCGGGGGCTACAACGCCATACCACTGATCGGCTTCAAAGTTCTTGTAACCCGCTTCGGCCACGGTGGGTAATTCAGGCAGGGCATCTAAGCGTTTGGGGCTGGATACTGCCAAGGCGCGCAATTGGCCACTTTTGACTTGCCCCATCACTGCGGGTGCTCCTGTGAACAGGATTTGAATTTGCCCGCCCATCAAATCGGTGACTGCAGGAACTGTGCCGCGATAGGGAATGTGCAAGATGGCCGTTTCAGTTTGCATCTTGAAATACTCTGTGGCCAAATTCGCGGCGCTGCCGTTGCCGCCAGAGCCATAGCTCAGTTGGCCTGGTTTTGATTTGGCCAAGGCCACCAATTCTTGAACATTCTTGGCTGGCACATTAGGGTTGACCACCAAAATATTGGGTACACGCGCCACCCATGCCACGGGTGCAAAGTCCTTCACTGGGTTGTAGGGAAGTTTGGGGTAAAGACTGGGGTTGACTGCTAAAGTGCCAATGTGACCCATCAGCAAGGTGTAACCATCTGCGGGTGATTTGGCCGCTTTGTCAGCACCGATGCTGCCACCTGCGCCCGCAATGTTTTCAATGACCACACTTTGCCCCCAGGCCTTGGTCAGCTCTTGTCCAATTGCGCGGGCAAGGATGTCGGTGCTGCCGCCTGGCGTAAATGGAACAATCATTCGAATGGGTTTTTGAGGGTATGCGCTTGCTGTTGTTTGTGCTGTGCTGCAGGTGGCGCTAATGGCCAACAGGGTGCTGGTGATCCAAACTGGTGTCTTCATGCTAGTGGCTCTCGAGTAATTGTTGTGCTTTTTCGCGGATTAAATTCAGGGTGGCTTGCTGGGTCATGGTGCTGGGCCGTTGAGAGCTCACAGCGGTGCTCAGTTGAATGCTCAGTTGAGGCTCGGAAATTGGCCGAGTCACAAATGCAGAAGGCATGATGGACCGTGTGACTGCATTGCGTGACAAGATGGCACTGCCTGCACCATCCGCAACCAACTCCAAGATGGCCGTAACGCCATCTATTTCCAATGCAATTTGAGGCCGACAGCCTAGTTCGGCCATCTCAGATTCCACGTGCATTCGAATCGCATTGGGGCGACTTGGAATGACCAAGGGTATTTGCGAAACTTCTTTCAAAGAGATGGGCGGTGGTGGTGGATCTTCTAACAAACCTGGTGGTCTGGGTTGCACAAGCCACAACTCTTCTTGCACCAACGGCCACAATTCTAGGCCGGGTGTGCTGGTGGCGTTGTAGAGCAAAGCAATGTCCAATCGACCAGACAGCAAATTTTCTTGCATGCTCGCAGACAAGCCCTCACTGATGGACAACTGCGCATCTGGCATTTTTTCTCGAAACGCCCGCGTGAGGGGTACCGTTAAAACACGCGCCACACTGGGCGGTAGCCCTAAGGCAACGCGCCCGGTGTGTCCACTCCGGGCCCTGGCCAGTTCCTCGCGAGCTCTTTTGACTTGATGCAAGATGCCGCGACCGTGTTCTAAAAGCAGCTGCCCCGCTTCCGTTGGGCTGGCGCCTCGGCCGTTTCTTTTAAGTAAGTTTTGTCTGAGTTCGACCTCCAGCAAGCGAATTTGTCTGCTCAGGGCAGGCTGTGCCACATTCAAGGCGATGGCCGCACGGGTGAAGCTGCCCATCTCGGCCACTCTGACGAAATATTCCAATTGCTTGAGGTCCATTCGGGAATTTTGCCATAACAGAGCTTGAGTTATTTAAATATGTTCTAACTGGTAGTGCTTCGAAGGCCTAGTTCAAAGGGCCGCAACATTGCAGAATCTCAGACTTATTGTCCTTCTTGCGCTTGGATTCAGACTATGAAACCTTCTTCTCAAACTGCGGTTCCTTGCTTGTTGATGCGAGGAGGCACTTCAAAGGGGCCGTTTTACAAAGCCGCCGATCTGCCATCAGACATCGCCCTCAGAGACAAGGTGTTGTTGGCGGCCATGGGTTCTCCTGACAAACGCCAAATCGATGGTTTGGGTGGTGCACACCCACTGACCAGCAAAGTTGGCATCGTGAGTCAAAGTACTGTGCCCGGCGTTGCGCTTGATTTCTTATTTGCCCAACTTCAACCAGACAATGACACGGTTGATACCACGCCCAACTGCGGCAACATGTTGGCCGCCGTCGTGCCTTTTGCGATCGAAACGGGCATGCTTCAAGCTCAAGGTGATCAGACCACCTTTCGTGTATTGACCTTGAACACCAACATGCAATGCGACATTACGGTCGACACCACAGGCGGCTTGGTGCAATACGAAGGCAAGGCTCGAATTGATGGAGCGCCAGGCTATTCAGCACCCGTTGTGATTAATTTTTTGGACACCGCAGGCTCTGTGTGTTCTGGCCTTTTGCCCACGGGTCGTGTGAAAGACACGTTGACTGTGACATGCGCTGGGTTTGAGCCTTTTACCCTGGACGTCACATGCATCGACAACGGCATGCCCTTGGTGATGTTCAAGGCCGCTGATGTCGGCCGAACAGGTTATGAATCGGTGGCTGCCATGAACGCCGATACCGAACTCAAAGCAAAGATTGAAGCACTGCGCTTGCAAGTGTCTTTGCTGATGGGATTGGGCGATGTGAGTCAAAAGAACTATCCCAAAATGACGCTTATTGCAGCACCGCAAAATGGCGGTGCCTTAAGCACTCGCAGTTTCATTCCGCATGTGTGTCACGACGCCATTGGCGTTCTGGCTGCTGTCACAGTGGGCACTGCGTGCGTGCTTGAAGGTTCTGTGTGCGATGGACTTGCTGTCATGCCCACTGGCGCTGCTAAAAACGTTTCGGTAGAGCACCCTACGGGTGAGTTCAGTGTGGCTCTGCAAACAGAGCCTGCGCCGAATTTGCCAGGCGGGCAAAACGTGACACAGGCCGCTTTGTTAAGAACAGCAAGGCTGCTCATGCGAGGTGAGGCCATGGTGCCTGCTTCCTTGTGGTCAGGGCCTACCGCTTAATTTTCTCAATTTATTTTTCAATTGGACATTTTTATGAGCACCCAAAAACCTTTGATCATTGATTGCCACGGCCACTACACCACGGCCCCTAAAGCCTTGGAAACCTGGCGCAATGCGCAGATTGCCAACTTGAATACGCCCGAGCTCGGCCCTAAAGTGGCTGACCTGAAAATCAGCGACGATGAATTGCGTGAATCCATTGAGACCAATCAATTGCGTTTGATGAAAGAGCGCGGTTCTGACTTGACTCTGTTCAGCCCGCGCGCCAGTTTCATGGCTCACCACATTGGCGATTTCAATGTGTCT
>CAIODE010000202.1 GCA_903856875.1 uncultured Burkholderiales bacterium | reverse complement strand
GCAAGAGGACTTTGCTCCTTGGCCCCAACTGCCCAGGTTTGATCACCCCCGAAGAAATCAAGATCGGCATCATGCCCGGTCACATTCACCGCAAAGGCCGCATTGGCGTGGTGTCACGTTCGGGCACTCTGACTTATGAAGCCGTGGCACAACTGACCGAAATCGGTTTGGGCCAGTCTTCTGCGGTTGGTATTGGTGGCGACCCTATCAATGGCTTGAAGCACATCGACGTGATGCGCGCTTTCAACGACGACCCTGATACCGATGCCGTGATCATGATCGGTGAAATTGGCGGCCCCGACGAAGCAGAAGCTGCCCGCTGGTGCAAAGACAACATGAAAAAACCCATCGTTGGCTTTATCGCTGGCGTTACAGCGCCTGCTGGCAAGCGCATGGGCCACGCAGGTGCCTTGATCTCTGGCGGCGCCGACACAGCCGATGCCAAATTGGCCATCATGGAAGAATGCGGCTTCAAAATTACCCGCAATCCATCCGAAATGGGCCGTTTGCTGAAAGCCATGCTGTAAGCACAAATACGGATTAGACGGGCTCTTCAAGCCCGTTACACTCTGCCCACAGAGTTTCGAGAGCGCTGCCAACGGAAGTTGTCAGCGCTTCTTCCTTTTAATTGCTGGAGATAAAAGATGGAATTTTTGCAAACAAGCGAGTTCTGGATCGGCTTGATGAAGATCATTTGGATCAACATCATTTTGTCTGGTGACAACGCTGTGGTCATTGCCTTGGCGGCCCGCTCTTTGCCTGAAGAGCAGCAGCGAAAGGCCATCATGTTTGGTTCTGGTGCCGCGGTTGTGCTTCGCGTGGCCCTGACCGTTGTTGCAGCCAAGCTTCTGGAAGTGTCCTACTTGCAAATCGTTGGCGGCGTGTTGCTGCTTTGGATTGGCGCACAGCTTTTGAGCGAAGACAACGAAGACGAAGGCGGTGAGCCCACGCAATCCACCATGGGCGCTGCCATTCGCACCATTCTGATTGCCGATTTGGTCATGAGCTTAGACAACGTGATTGGCGTGGCAGCCGCTGCCAAGGGCAGCATGGTTTTGCTCATTTTGGGCTTGGCCATCAGTATTCCTTTGGTTGTTTTTGGCAGCTCCATGATGATCAAACTCATGACGCGATTCCCAATCGTGGTGACCTTTGGCGCCTGTTTGATAGGCTGGGTGGGCGGCGAAACCATCGCCAGCGATGTGGCATTGCGTGAGTTTGCAGAAGCCAATCCTTGGCTGCATTACACCGCTTCTACTGCGGGGGCATTGATTGTGTTGGCTATTGGCAAATATTTTCAATCGAAACATTCAAACACCGAAGAAACCGACGCCGCAAATTGATTCATCGCAAGCATTTGTAGCCAAGCCGACCCCCTGTGGTCGGCTTTTTTACGTCCTAATCTGTGTCCTCAAGATTAAAATTATCCACCACCTAGGAACACCATGACACGCCAACGCTCCAACTATTTTCGCGGCTTCACCCTGATCGAACTCATGGTGGTCATTGCCATCATCGGCGTGCTAGGTTCCTTGGCTTTACCTGCTTACCAAGACTACGCTGTTCGGGCCAAAGTTTCTGAAATGATGCTGGCCGCTACGCATTGCAAAACTGCCGTCACCGAAACCGTCAGCACGGCATCCCAAGCCGATGTCAGCACGGCATTGCCTAGGGCGTGTGACACACAAACTTCCAAATACGTCAGCGGCATGGCGGTAGACGCCAATGGTGTGATTACCGTGACCGGCAATCCCAACACCCTGCGCGGCAATACCAGCGCCACGGCCAATGCCTTGTCGCTCATTCCTGTTCAAACAGGCAACAGTCTTTTAAATGGCACCACCGACGGTGGCAAGTCCATCAGCGCTTGGCACTGCGGCCCAGCGGCCGCCAACCCATTGGACTTGAAGTACCTGCCCAATTCTTGCAAAGGCGCTGTCTAATGTGGCCTTATGCTGTCTACGTGTGCGTGAGGAAATTTAGCACCGCACTTTAGCTGTCCGCTTCTATACTCCGTCCAAATCTAAAGCCGGAGATATCGATGAAAACGTCCCAATTGATTGCCAGTACTTTGCTGGCTGGTTTAGGGCTTGTTGCCAGTGCTGCACAAGCTGTTGAATTGAAAGTTCTCAGCGGCAACGGCTCGCGCCCTGCGGTCATTGCTTTAACCAAACAGTTTGAGCAAGCCACCGATCACAAAGTCACTGTTGATTTTTTTGTCAACCCCGACGTCAAAAAGAAAATTGAAGCCGGTGAATATTTTGACGTCACCGTCCTCAATCCGCCCGTGCTTGATGAACTCATCAAGCACGGGAAAGTGGCAGCCAATTCGCGTGCTGTGATTGGCAGAATTGGACTAGGCGCCGCCATCAAAGCGGGCGCACCCAAGCCAGATATCTCCACCGTTGAGGGTTTCAAAAAAACCATGTTGAGCATCAATTCGGTGGCCTATCCAGGCGATGGTGCCAGCGGTATTTACTTTGTCAGTTTGCTAGACCGCATGGGCATTGGTGCTGAAATGAAACCCAAGTTGCGGCCCATGCCAGGCGAATACAACGTCGAAGTGGTGGCCACCGGCACCGTTGACATGGTGGTGGTCGTTGCCTCCCGAATCTATGGCGTACCCGGTGTCGACATGTTGGGCCTCATTCCCAAAGAATTGCAAACTTGGATTGGTTTTGCAGCAGGCGTGAACCCACAGTCGAAGCATGCAGAAGCCGCCCGCGCTCTGACCAAGTTCTTAAGTACACCCCCCGCAGATGCGGTACTCAAGCCCATCGGCATTGAGCCCTTCGTTGAATAATTTCAAAAAAGCGAAATACAGAAAGCGCGAAATTAAGGGGCCACCCAATGCCCCGACTTACCGCCTTGCTTTTCTAACAACTTCACATCGGTGATGGTCATGCCGCGGTCGGCAGCTTTGCACATGTCATAAATGGTCAGCAGGGCCACTTGCACAGCGGTGAGGGCTTCCATTTCCACGCCTGTTGGGCCCACCGTCTCAGCCGTCGCATTGCAGACGATGGTCGGAATGGGCCCTTCTGACAGAACCTCAAACTCAACGGCAACTCGTGTAAGGGCCAAGGGATGACACAAAGGAATCAAGTCAGCCGTACGCTTGGCTCCTTGAATACCTGCAATCCGTGCAATGCCTAAAACATCACCCTTTTTGGCAGTCCCCGCTTGCACCAATGCCAAGGTACCTGGCAACATTTGTATGCGCCCGGTTGCAACAGCCATACGGTGGGTTGAGGCTTTGGCACCCACATCCACCATGTGAGCTTGGCCTTGAGCGTCAAAATGGGTCAAGGGTGACGGTGGATTTGGCAGAGAATGAGACATGACAATTGACTAGAAAATTGGTAGAAACCATTTACAAACGGTTGACGTAGTTCGAGCATGATACGTTTTTCGAATCCCCATCGTTGTCGGTATACCTACTTTGAAGCTTGCTTCCCTCAAATCTAAACTTCTGATTGCATTGTTGGCGGTCTCCCTTTGGATCACGCCTGTGTGGTCGCAACTGCCCAATTCAGTGTCAACAGGCGGCCTCCCTGCCTTGGGAGATGGCGCGGACATCACCTTGAGCGCGGAACGCAAATTAGGCGATCGCATTGCGCGCGAGTTGTACAGAGATCCTGACTATTTGGAAGATCCCGTCTTAGATGAGTATTTGCAAAAAATCTGGCAGCCACTTGTCAAGGGTGCGCAAGCGCGTGGTGAATTGTCGCCCGAGTTGCAAGAACGCTTTGCTTGGAAAATCTTGATTGGGCGCGATCGGTCGGTGAATGCATTTGCATTGCCGGGTGGCTATTTGGGCATTCACCTGGGTCTGATCAGTGTGGTTACCACGCGCGATGAATTGGCTTCCGTCATGGCCCATGAACTAAGCCATGTCACGCAAAGGCACATCTCCAGGTCCATGGGCGATCAAGCGCGCATGACGCCTTGGCTCATTGGTGCCATGATCTTGGGCATGTTGGCCGCCAGCAAGAGCGTACAAGGCGCGCAGGCCATGATTGTGGGCGGTCAAGCCATGGCTGCACAGTCCCAACTCAACTTTTCACGAGACATGGAACGTGAAGCCGATCGCATCGGCTATGGTGTGATGTCTGAAGCGGGCTTTGACACGCTTGGTTTTGTCACCATGTTTGGCAAATTGCAGCAGGCGGCTGGTTTGAACGACAGTGGCGCTTTCCCCTACCTGCGAAGTCACCCCTTAAGCAGTGAGCGCATGGCCGATATGCAGTCGCGTCAACAACTGCAAACGCCGCGTCCAGCCAACTTAGACAACGATCTCATTCAGGCCATGATGTCTTCTAGAGCTCGCGTCTTGGCTCAGCCAGGCGTCGATGCACTTCGGGCATGGGCCAATGAGGCAGCAGACACACACATCAACAAGCAAGTGCTGACCAAGCGCATGGGCGTTTTATACGGCGCCGCTTTGTCTTGGATGCAATTGCGGGACATGACGCAAGCCAGAGCCTTGATACCTCGCATGAGACAAGCGGTAGGTGATCACGCGGCTGCGCTGCGATTGATTCGTTTGTTTGAATCAGAACTGGCCTTTAAAGAAGATGACATGCGCAGTGCCGTGCGGGCTTTGAGTGCAACAGCAAATCTGGCTCACAGCCTTTGGCCTCGACCAGAGCTCATTGCTTTGGCGCAAGCCAGCGCTAGAGTTCAAACGACATCACCTTCGTTGGAGACAGCACAGATATTGGCCAACAGCATTGCGGCACTTCAAGCTTTGGTTTTGCAAACACCGCAAGATGCCCAAGCATGGCAGGTATTGGCCACGGCATTGGCTGCACAAGGTAGGCCTCTGGCATCCTTGCGCGCTGAAGGAGAGGTGCAAATTGCTCGCATGGATTTTGGTGCCGCGGTAGACAGATTCAGGGCGGCTCAAGATGCTTCCAGAAAGGGGCCAGCACAAATGGGAGATCACATCGAGGCGTCCATTGTGGATGCGCGGCTGCGATTTGCACATGGCATTCTGCGAGAGCAACTGTTAGAGCGGCAAGACCGATAAAGGGTGTGAGTCAAATTCCTTTGTTGGCTTAAGTGGCATACAAACACGCCATCCGCTGGGCCCTTTTTCACAGGCCAAAAGGCCTTCTGGCTCACTTTTGGCATGTTTTTCAAATACCCACTTTCGGTCGCTGCGGCTGAAAATATAGTTGTCTCTGTAGTACACAAAATGGCCGTCTGGGCCTGTGTAAAAGTAATCGGTATTGAATTGAATGTGCTGCGCTGTGATCTGCCAATTTTGAATCGATTTCACAGCCAGGAAGATGTCAGTGTTTAAGTTTTGTATGTCTCGAATGCTTCTGACTTTGAAGTCTGATGCTGGCACAAAAGCGTATGAAATGCCATTGCCAAGCTGTGCGTTTATGAAGGCTGCAATGAAGGGCATGGCCTCCGAAATTTGCTGCAACGCCTCTGGACTCAAATTCTGGTCTCTGAGATTGAACGCTTTTTTTTCATTCAAATAGGGCGTCTTGATTTCAAAAGAAATGCCGCCAACCCAATCGACATGGCCTTTGTCCACAAAATATTCTGTGCAGCATCCAGAAAAGAACAACAAGCCGACGCCACAAAATAAAGACTCAAAAAGTCTTCGGAATTTGTGCAAACGACTCACTTGTTGTTCTTCTTGCATGCGTTGGCTCAATAACAACTTTGCGCCTGCGCTTGTTTGAAGGCGCTAGCTCCAAACAAGGAAACGCTGACGCTGTAAACACCGGCAATGACATTGCAAGTTAAAAAATTGCCGCCTTGTGAGTCGCAGTCTTTCAGAATGTTGTTGGACAGGTTGGTGTCTGCTGTGGCCCGACTGAAACCGCACGTTGAGTAACTTTGGTCGTGTTGAAAGCAGGCTTGCGAGACATCGATGCCAAACAGCATGTCGGGCACGTAGGCGTCACTTTTAACGGTGCCGCAGCCAGCACCCAAAGCATTGCCATCTTCTCTTTCACCATGGGAGGTGCCAGAGTCAAATTTCAAAAAATCCCAGAATCCACCACCTTGAACTTGGCGTGTGAGTTCGATATTGCATTCTTGCATTTGTCTTTCCTTTGTTCATTTAAAAATAGTCGATGATCAAAACGGCTGGTGCTGCCAAGACCCCTACCAAATGAATGGGCATGTCTGATGGGGTGATGGCTGGCGCCAAAACGTCGCTGGCTTGAACCCCTAGAGGGACCACTTCTTTGGCAAACAGGGCTTGGAAATCGAGTTGGGCTTGAGGAACAAAGCCAAGCTCTACCAAGCCCCAAGTGACAAAATGTGGCCCCTCCAATGAGGCGAAGTCTGTGGCACGCCAAGAAACAAATGACCCTAGGTCTGAGCTGTTGGCATGTGTATTTGTAGTGTTTGCGTACATATAAAATTTTTTTATGAATACCAAATGGGTAATCATGTGCAGATCTTAAAGTCGCAAAGTTCTTTTGGCGCTTACAAGCACTTGCAGCATCACTCTGAGAAAAACGCCTTTCACAAACCGCTATGATCGCGATCCCCCTTCAAAGTACCTATGGCTGGCATCCACATCACCGACATCGAAGCGGCCATCAATTACTGGCGCGAAAAAAACCCCTCCCCAGACGGCGTCACGCTGCCGCGGGAGCTTAGAGCACTCGCAGAGGTTTATGCCTTGATGATTTTTTTCAAAGAGGATGAGGCGGACGAATTCACTTTGCCAATCGCGGCGGCAGAGGCTTGGCAAACTTGGTATGCCAGCACGCCCGACACGCCCTGCATTGCCATTTGCTCTACGTCACAAGGCGACCCCGAATGCAAAGGTTGTGGCCGTACTTTTGAAGAAGTTCAATATTGGACAGAAATGAGTCCAGGTGAAAAAAGATCTGTTTGGCGTCGCATCACGGTGGATGGCAGTTCATGGCGATTCAATCGCTATGCAGAGCGTGCCGCAGAAGTTCGCAGCTTGTCCCGCGCTGCGGCAGAGGCACAAGTGCCGCTAGGCTTTAGCAACTGAGTTACTTCCAGCGCACCACTTCAAGGTGCACGCTGTCTTTTGAATTGCTCAAAGTAAGGGCCCCCTCTTGCACCGTTGCTTGCAACTGCATGCTGCGCTCTGCCAACTTGGCCAAGGCCTGGCTGGCTTCTGTGGGCACGCGCCAGACCTGCAGTTTTTCCATGCGTGTGAGCTTATTTTCAATACCGCGCCACCAAACTTCTGCAGCATGGTTAAAGCAATAGACCATGACGGCATCGGCTTTTTGACAAGCCTTGTTCAAAGGCTTGTCTTCAGGCTGGCCAACCTCCACCCACAAGCGTGCTCGTCCCGTGAAGTCTCGCAAAGACAAGTCGGGATCATCGGGATCGGACAAACCCGAGCCAAAAGCCAACACGCCATCGCCATTTAAATCGGCTTGTAATTTGTAGGCGTTGAGGGCCAACGCCAACAGGCGAATCATCATGCGTTCGTCGGTTTCGCTAGGGTGACGCGCCAGTGTCAGAGCATGGTCAGCGTAGTAGCTATTGTCAATGTCGGCTATGGAAAGATTGACTTTGTAGATCGTTGACTTGAGGGCCATTGGGTGTGAACTCGATGAGGCCTGGTTAAACGCGTCGGGCCAGCTCAATGGCTTTGCCAATGTAGCTGCCAGGCGTCATGGCCAACAATCGATCCTTTTCTGCTTGGGGAATTTCAAGCTGGCGAATGAGCCCGTGCAAGGCTTCAGTTGTGACGGTCTTTCCCCGAGTGACTTCTTTTAATTTTTCGTAAGCGCCTTGCACACCATAGCGCCGCATGACGGTTTGAATAGGCTCTGCCAAAACTTCCCATGAGGCTTCTAAATCTTGCGCCAAGGCCTCTTCGTTCAACTCCAGTTTTTTCAAGCCTGTCATGAGCGACGCATAGGCCAAGGCGGTGTAGCCCAGTGCCACACCCATGTTGCGCAGCACGGTGGAGTCGGAGAGGTCGCGTTGCCATCGACTGACAGGTAATTTTTCTGACAAGTGTTTGAGCACGGCATTGGCCAATCCCAAATTGCCTTCTGCATTTTCAAAGTCGATGGGGTTGACCTTGTGGGGCATGGTGGACGAACCAATCTCGCCCGCTTTCAAGCTTTGCTTGAAATAGCCCAAGCTCACATAACCCCAAATGTCGCGCGACAAATCAATCAAGATGGTGTTGGTGCGTGCAATCGCGTCAAACAACTCGGCCATGTAATCGTGCGGCTCAATTTGAATGCTGTAAGGCTGAAATGACAAACCCAATCCCCAATGTTCTGCAGAAGCACCGGCCTCTGTCGACTCTGGCATTTCAACGACAGACTTTGAAAAAGCTTCCCAATCAAAATCGGGCCAAGCTGAAAGGTGTGCGTTGTAATTGCCAACTGCGCCATTCATTTTGGCTTTGAGTGGCACAGCCGCAATTTTCTCGCGCGTGTTGCGCAATCGAACCACCACGTTGGCAAACTCCTTGCCTACGGTGGTAGGGCTAGCAGTCTGGCCGTGCGTTCGGCTTAACATGGGCACCGCGGCATAGGCATGCGCCATGCTTCGCAATTGCGCAATCACTTCGTCGAGCGCGGGCAAGATGACTTTCTGCCTTGCCCCTTTGAGTTGCAAGGCATGGCTGGTGTTGTTGATGTCCTCGCTGGTGCAAGCAAAATGCACAAACTCCGACGCCTGCTCTAGCTCGGGACGGTCTTTGAATTTGGATTTGATCCAGTATTCAACCGCTTTCACATCGTGGTTGGTGATCTTCTCAATGTCCTTGATGGCCA
The DNA here is from genome assembly GCA_903856875.1 of uncultured Burkholderiales bacterium. GTDB lineage: Bacteria > Pseudomonadota > Gammaproteobacteria > Burkholderiales > Burkholderiaceae_C > Limnohabitans_A. Next base: position 9,264 of record CAIODE010000202.1, on the reverse strand, counting down.
ATGCATCTTGTTCAGAAAACTGCGTGACCAAGCCGGTCAAGTAGCGCCTTGCACCCAAGGACAGGGGTTTGAACTCTGTAAAACCCGCATCCGACATGGCCATGAACCATGCAATCTCAACTTGCACACGGCGATGCATATAGCCTTGCTCGCTCATGAGAGGCCGCAAGGCATTGAGTTTGTTGGCGTAACGACCGTCCAACGGAGAAAGTGCGGAGATAGGAGAAGAAGTCATGACCACATTGTAAGTTCTCGCCCTTACAGGCAAACACCTTTTGGATTCCTCTAGAATACTGGACTGTAAGCCCTGCTTTTTGACTCTTTTAGACAAGAACAAACCATGAAATTGATCGGTTCACCTACCAGCCCCTATGTGCGCAAAGTCTGCATCGTGATGGCAGAAAAAAAATTGGACTACCGCATGGTGGCAGAAGATGTTTGGTCTGCCAACACCACCATTCATGCCTCTAACCCCTTGGGGAAGGTGCCTTGTTTGGTGCTGGAAGGTGGTGAGGCCGTTTTTGACTCCCGCGTGATTGTGGAGTATCTGGACACGCTGTCTCCAGTTGGCAAGTTGATTCCCGGCAATGGCCGCGAACGCGCAGAAGTGAAAACGTGGGAGGCCTTGGCCGATGGTCTACTCGATGCCGCCATCTTGGCTCGCATGGAGGCCTCATGGGCTCATCGCCCCGCAGAGCAACGCAGTCAGGCTTGGATTGACCGTCAGCTTGGCAAAATAGCCGAGGCCTTGCGCGCCATGTCTCAAGGCTTGGCAGACAAGCCCTACTGCTCGGGCGCACACCTTAGTTTGTCCGACATTGCGGTTGGCTGCGCGCTGGGCTATTTAGACTTCCGCTTCTCCAGCATTGCATGGCGAGACAAGTACCCCAACCTTGACAAACTGCACGAAAAACTCATGCAGCGTCAAAGCTTCATCGACAGTCTGCCCAAGTAATCAGCTGCTGTTGGCGCGCTTTTTAAGCCAGCGCATCAAGCCACCCACCCAAGGTAGTTTTTCGTAAAGCTCCTCGGCTGCATCCCAATAATCTCGGTGCAAGGTGATGCGCAATTGATCATCCAAAACCAAGTGCGTGGTGCCCTTCACCACTTGCTCTGTGATGGTGTCAAAGCGTTTGAATCGGAACTTGAAATCCCAGGTCATAAAAGCTTGATGGCCATCGACCACCTGCGCTGTGATGACAAAGCGAGGGTTCTCCAGAGACTCGTACATGTGCAGAAAAACCTGCTCGATGGCCTGGATGCCTTCTACCTGATTGAACGGGTCCTTGAACTGCGCCGTTGGACTGTAAAAGTTTTTCAGTTGGGCCACACTCTGCGGATTGAGATCCCCAAAGAATTGGGCAATTTGTGCAAATGTCTCGCGCTGGCTCATGATCAAAGTCCGGTAAATCGTCGAACCAACGCAAAGTAAACGCGGTAGGGCAACAAACGCATTAACTTCAACCAGCTTGTAAATCGCTTGGGGAAGTGAATGTCAAACAAGCCTTCTGACCAACCGGCCAACATGGCTTTCGCGGCCTCTTCTGGCGAAATCAGCGCAGGCATTTGAAAGTTGTTTTGTGCCGTCAGCGGCGTGGCGACAAAACCTGGATTGATCACACTGACCCCAATGCCTTTGTCTTGCAAATCCATGTACAAGGTTTCAGCCACATGCGTGACCGCTGCCTTGGTGGGCCCATACGCCAACCCATTTGGCAAACCACGCCAACCCGCCACGCTGCTCACCAAACTGATGTGGCCATAGCCTTGATGCAAAAAAACAGGCAGCACGGCGTCTAAAACCCGCAGCATGCCGTTGTAGTTCACATCTTGGTGCCTGAGCATGTCATTCAAATCAAATTCTGTAGCGCGCTGTGCGCGGTAGTGTCCGGCGCAATACAGAACGAAGTCCAAAGGGCCACCCGCGGCAACTTGCCGGGCCACATATTTCACTTGCAAGGCATCGGTCACGTCCAATGACATTAACTCAACGGGCACGCCGTCTGTCTTGCAGGCTGCGGCCCAGTCGGACAAGGTGCCCAAATCGCGCGCCGAAACAAACACATGCGCCCCTGCTGCTTGCAATGCTTTTGCGCAAGCCAAGCCAATTCCGCTAGAAGCTCCAACCAACCAAACACGGCGACCTTGCCAATTCTGAATGGGCTGATTCATTGGGTCGCCCCATCTGCGTTTGGTGGGTGCACGTGAAGCAGATGTGCTGTCGACGGGTGGTGTCATTTTGGCAGCCTGAAGACTCATGACTTGCCTCCGGTAGCAACAGGCTCGCGCCGCGTGAAAGACAAAGTGACTTCACCCAAGGAAATGCCCAGCTTGCTCATGACGGCTTTGTTCAACATCACTCGGTCGTCCATCAAATACATCCAATCGTCAAACTGAACATGCCAAACAGCGCCGTCGACGGGCAAGGCCAAGGTGTATTGCCATTGAAAGGCATTGCCTTTTATTTGGCCCAAAGCCATGCCCACCACATCGTCAGCGCGGCCTTCGTATTTCCCATTGGGCAAGGCCTTCAAACGCCAGACTCTGCGTTGCTTGGTGCCGTCTGAATAGGTAAAGGCTTCATCCAACACGCCTTCATCACCTTGCCATTTGCAATCCATGAGCACCGTGAATCTTTTAACCACGCGACCGCTTCGATCGGTGAAGAGACCCCATGCATCCACCGTCCCGTTGAAGTACGTGCGCAAATCTAAGGGGGGCGTTTGTGCCGCATAGTCCGAAATTTGAGGTCCTGCACAAGCCGATAAAGCGAGCGCGCTGCCAGCCGCCAGGCTAACTGTGCTTGCGCGAGCGAGAAAAGGCGCGCTCAAACTTTGCGAAATATTTTGTAACCACAGACGTCGATTCATGAGTCACTCCTAGATGCCGGCTGCTCTGCCGACGGTTGAATCCAAAACACAAACAACACAGCCAACGCCAAAAGCTTCAGCACACAAGGCAAAACGCCATAGGCCAAAGACAAGGCCCTCAAACCTTCCGGCGTTTGAGTCCCTGGCGAGTAACCCCAAAAGGAAAGCAAGGGCAAACACAGCCCTGCGGCCAAAGCCAAGTTCAATTTACTGGTCAGATTCCACCAACCCAAATAAAGGCCTTCCGCACGGCCTCGATGTCCGAGTTTGTCAATCACTCGGTTCAACAAGGCTGCAGGCACCACAAGGTCTGCGCCTAGGGCGATACCCGATGCCAAGCAAACCGTCAGAAAAGCGATTTCATCCCCAGGGCCTAAAAAGCCAACGCTGCCAAAGCTCACGATGGCCAAAGCCATTCCAACAAACCACGCCTTTGCCAAACCCTTCGCACGCACAAGTTGGAGCCACAAAGGCAAGGAAAGTGCGCCTGACAAAAAGTAGACGCCTAAAAACAAGGGCGACATGGTGGCCGATGCCTGAATTTGATCTTCGATAAAAAACATGACCAATCCAGCGGGGACCGCACTGGCAATGCCATTTAACAAGAACACCCAAAGCAGTTTGCGAAAACTGATTTGCTTCAGTGGCAAATAATTGTCCTTGTCCGTCAACTCAGTATCGCTGTCTTTTTGAATCCGTGTTTGCGCTAGCACACGCGACCAAACCACAAGGCCCAACAGCAACATCAGGCCTAAGAAAGCTGTGGTTGAAAGCCAGCCAGCCATCACGGGCAATGCGCAGGCAGTGACCACTCCCACCAAACCTGCCCCCTCGCGCCATGCCACGACCCTGCTTTGTTGGCTTGCGCTTCCACCCAGCCTAGAGGCCCAAGCTTGATGAAGAATGCTCAGCCCGCTGTAGGTGAGGTGGCACAAGGTAATCCAAACGCCAACCCAGATCACATAGGAAAAAGAGTCTTTGAAGGCGGGTGGGAAAAAGAGCGCTGCGAATGAAAGCAGCAAGCCAAGCGCATAGGCCAAGGCTACGCCCAACACACTCAAAGAAGAACGCGCGTACAAAGCATCGCTCAAGCGTCCCAGCATAGGGTCAACCACAGCATCTATCAGGCGACTGAACAGCAACACGGCCCCCAAACTTGTCAACGGCACAGCAAACTGGGTGGCATAGAAGTGCGGCAAATTCACATACATGGGCAAGGCCACAAATGCCAAGGGCAAGGCCAATAGGCCATAGCCCATGCTTTGCTTGTGCGTGATCTTGTCAAGCGCGCTCATAGGCCCTTCATCCAAGCTTGTCTCAGAGCGGGCGCCGAAGTTGACTCATGCAACCAAATTCCAAAAAACAGTTGCGCAAACAACGGGTCCTGTATGCGGCCAATCACTTTGTCATTCAAGAAAAATTCGGCGCCTGCGTTGGGGGCATAGACCGCCTGCAGCCGGTCTCCTTTTTGAACATTGGGGAATATGTCAAGCATGGCTTTCAGCCAATTACTTTCTTGCTCGCGAGAGAAGGGTCCTACTTTGCGCATTTCATCAATGGACTTTTTTGAAATGGATTCGCCCTCCAGATTCCTTAAGTAGGAAACCTCCAACACGAAGGCATGCGCCGAATAACTTGCCACAGAAAAGCCTGGTCGCACCCAAAGACGTGCGTCATATATGTCAAAACCCCAAACGCTCAAGCGTTGTTGGGAGGAGGGTTTGGCCCCAGGCAACAAGGCTGGCGAGGCATGCGCCAAGCTCAAAGTCAAGTGGCATGCGACCAAGCCCATGCCCCAAGAAAAAAACCGCTGACGGCGCACAGCAGACAACACGTCAATGCCTTTTCTGCAAGGTGAACTGAATGACATCGGTGTTGGCTTCATCAAATGCGGCCTCGCAATATGCCAAATAGAACTCCCACAAACGCAGGAACTTGGTATCGAATCCCAATTTCAAAACTTGCGCCTCTTGCGCCATGAAGTCGTGGCGCCAGCGCCTTAATGTTTCTGCGTAGTCGGGCCCAAACTTCAACTCGTCGATCACCTCTAAGCCAGCCAAGCGGGCTTGTCTTTTGAACTCAGATGGACTGGGCAAACACCCGCCAGGAAAAATATACTGTTGAATAAAGTCTGTTGACTTCAAATAGCGATCAAAGAGCGCATCGTCAATCACAATGCTTTGAATGCAGGCTTTACCGCCTGGCTTCAATTGTTGGCTCACGGTTTGAAAGTAGGTTGGCCAAAACTCTTTGCCAACTGCTTCAATCATTTCAATCGAGCAAATGGCGTCATATGGGCCATCATCAATGTCGCGGTAGTCTTGCAAGCGCAAGTCTGTTTTTTCAGATTGACCATTCCACTTCATTCGCGCATTGGCAAAAGCCAGTTGCTCGGTCGACAATGTCACACCGCTCACACGGGCGCCAAAATCCATTGTGGCCATTTCGGCCAAAGCACCCCAACCACAGCCAATTTCCAGCACCCGCGATCCAACACCTACATCGGCCATGCGCAGTGCACGTCGAACCTTGGCGCGCTGTGCATCACCCATGCTTTGGCTGTAATCGCCTTCAAACAAGGCCGAAGAATAGTTCATTGTGTCATCTAACCAAAGCTCATAAAACGCATTGCCCAGGTCGTAATGTGCATGAATGTTTTTTTTGCTGTTGGCCTTGTGATTGCGATTGAGCATGTGTTTGATGCGATAGGCCATTCGGCCCCACCAAGTGCCAAAAATCAACTCGTCCACCACGCGTCTGTTTTGAATCATGACCCGCAGCAAGTCACTCAAAGAAGGCGTGCTCCAATCACCGGCAATGTACGTCTCTGCAAATCCAATGTCGCCCGACTTCAAGCTGGCCGTGAAAACGTTCCAATTTTGCAGGCTAATGGCTGCATGGCGGGTTGAAGATTTGCCAAACACTTTGGTACTGCGGTCGGGAAACTGAACCGTCAAAGTACCGTGTTCCATTTTTTCAAGCAATTGCAACACTTTGCGAACAGCCATGGGCGCAGATTGAAGTTCGAATGAGGTGCTGGTTGAGGGACTGGTATTCATGATCAGCTGATTTTGGAAATAATTGTTGGTGGCGCTTGTCCGCGTGAAACCAATTCAGGGGGTGGTTCTGGCTTGGTAAAGAAAGGTACGCGTTTAAGCCAAAGCAAAAGGGCATGCCAGTGAATACGAAGCATCACGGCCAATGTGAAAAGGGGATAGCGCCAAAAAGTGCGCCAAATTTCTTCGCGTGTGGCAGGCACCAGTGCGCCGCTGATGCTGGTTTGAATCAAGGGGCCGTTGTCATCGCTATGGTCAACACGTGCGACGATGCGCTCAACGTCCGCTTGAAACGTTCGCATGAACCGGAATTCATATTGACCTTTGACATCACAAAAAGGCGAAACATGAAAAATCTTGTTGGCATGTTCGGTACGGCCAAATTTAGGTTCGGGCAACAAATAGCAATGACGTTCACCAAAGGTGTTGTGAACTTCAGCCAATATAGCGGCCAGCGTATTGTCAATTCGATGGCAATACCAAAAGCTCACGGGCTTGAAGGTATATCCCAACACTCTGGGAAATGTTTGCAGCCAAATTTCACCTTGGGCATCATGGATGTTTTCACTTGCAAGCCGCTCTTCGATCCATGCCAGCGCACCGCCGTTTTGGGGTTGGCGGCCATCGCCATGATCGGCATCAAAAAACGACAACAGGCCTGATTTGTTGATGGCCAATTCAGTTTGACTTGATGTGGCATTTTTTGAAGTGATTTGGGCCAAGTCTTGCAAATGCCTCATCGGCAGCATCAAGAAATAGGCGCTGTAATCAAAGGCATGACGCGTCGGGCGCAAGCGAACGTGGCGCACTTGACCATGGCCTAAGAGCACGCCACCTGTGGTCATTCATTGACCCTTTTGAGCAGCTCTCTGGCCACGGACAAACCTGATTTCAAACCATCTTCATGAAAGCCATAACCAAGCCATGCGCCTGCGTACCAGGTACGTTGTCGGCCTTGAATCTGGTGCAAGTGTTGTTGCGCATCAATGGCCGGCAAGTCAAACACAGGGTGCGCATACTCCATGGTTTGAATGATTTTTTGAGGGTCAATGCTTTGCGTTGGATTGAGCGAAACCACAACCGCTTGAGAGTACGGCAAGGGCTGCAATTTGTTCAATAAATAGTGCAAGCACACTCTGCTGCTTTCTTGCTGATGGTTTTCTGCGCGCACGTAATTCCATGCCGCCCAGGCCTTCTGCCTGCTTGGCAATACTTTTTCATCGGTGTGCAAGACGGCCACGTTGTCTTGGTAACGGATGGCAGACAAGCATTTCATCTCGTCTTGGCTCGGCGCTCTGAGGAGGCGCAAGGCTTGGTCCGAATGCGTGCACAACACCACTTCGTCAAAGCGTTCAGCATGGTTTTCCGTCATCAAGCGCACCCCTTCTGCGTCGCGTTCGATCATTTGGACGGGCGTGTTCAATCGCTTGTCGGCAATGCCGCTCACGATTTTTTCTACATAGTGCCTTGAGCCGCCCTTGACTGTGAACCAGCGCGGGCGATTGCTCACTTGTATCAACCCATGGTTGTAACAAAACCGAATCATGGTGGCTACTGGAAAGGCCAACATTTGATCGGTTGGGCAGCTCCAAATGCAGCCCATCATGGGTAAAAAGTACCAATTCTGAAAGGCTTCGCTGAAGCGATGCTGTTTTAAAAATTCAGAAAGTGGCTGCCGCATTTCACTTTCTGCTTGCTGCTCGGCAATGCGCGTACAAAGTTTGTTGAAGCGCAAGACGTCATACAGCATTTTTAAAAATTGCGGCCGAACCAAGTTGCGCCGTTGTGCAAAAACGGTGTCTAAATTGCTACCGCTCCACTCCAAGGCCTCTTGCCCCCAGGCTTTTGGAGCTTGTACAGAAAAAGACATGTCTGACAAGGCTGTTTCGACACCCAAGGCTTCAAACAAACTGATCAAGTTGGGGTAGGTTCTTTCGTTAAACACCAAAAACCCCGTGTCCACGCCGTATGTGACCAGCCCTTTGTCCGTGGGCAACGTGATGTCCACGGTATTGGCATGACCACCAAAGTAGGCGCCGGCTTCAAACAGTGTGATATCGGCTTGACCTTGAAGGCTGTGCGCAACAGCCAAGCCAGAAATGCCCGAGCCAACAATGGCAATCTTTTTGTACTTCAAGATGTCGCTCTTTCTGTGGGGTCCAACTCTTCCTTCTTTTCAAGACTCAGGAAGCTTTTTGCGCGAGGCTTTTCTCAATGGCTTGCACCAAGCTTTTGCTTTCTGGGCTTGTCATGCTGTTGTAGCTGTCAATCAACTTGCCATCGCGACCAATCAAGTATTTGTAAAAATTCCACTTGGGCCTTTGACCTGGGTCCTGCGCCAACTGTTTGAAGAAGGGCGAGGCCGCATCACCCGTGACGGCTGTTTTTGTGAACATCGGAAATTTCACACCAAAGGTGTTTTCGCAAAAATCGGCGATGTCTTGGTTGTTGGTTTTTTCCTGCGCAAAGTCATTGGAGGGAAAGCCCAAAACCACCAAGCCTTTGTCTTTGTATTGGCTGTAGATTGATTCCAGACCCTTGTATTGCGGTGTGAAACCACAATAGCTGGCGGTGTTGACCACCAAAATCACCTTGCCACTGTATTGACACAGTGATTGCGGCTTTTCATCTTGCAGCCTTGGAAAGGTATGGTTCAGCAAAGTGGGGCAAGCCGCCGACTGCGCAGCCGTGAAGGTGGTCGACTGGGCCCAACTGGCAGAGATGGCCAGCATCCAAAGCACCACGGCCAATGATTTGATGAGCTTGATGTTAAGCATTGAACTGTCCATTCTGTTTTGTGACTGAACAGTTTACTTCTATTTATTTAACTTGTCACGAGCTGTTTAGGCCTTCACGCGTTCTGGGAAAACAGCCCTCCAAAGCGACAAGATGGCCTCTCTTTCCTGATGCAAGTCGGCTTGCGGCACTTGCGTTGGGGCTTCATTGAGACGCGCCTTGTGCTGTACGCGGCGCAGTTCACGGTAGGCCGATGATGCGTTAAGGCCTACGTTTTTGGACAACAATCCTGCCGCTTCTGCGCGCTGGAGCAAGGCAATATTGCCCACATTGTCGGCCATTTCAGGGTGCGCACAGGCTTGCATCAGGACCAAATACTGAACTGCAAACTCGGCATCCACCATGCCACCTGGGCTGTGCTTCACATCAAAAAGATCGGGCTTGATGGTGTGTGCCGTGCGAACCCGATTGCGCATGGTCACGATTTCGGACTTCAAAGAAATTTCATCACGCGGTGCGCTGATGACGCTGCGCCGCACTTGGTCAAACCGGTTTGCCATGGCGTCATGGCCCATCACAAAGCGGGCACGCGTCATGGCCTG
>CAIODE010000201.1 GCA_903856875.1 uncultured Burkholderiales bacterium | reverse complement strand
CTGGATCGTCAGGGTGCTTGATGCAAAACGCGCGCACCTCGGTGCCTTCGCACAACACAGTGTCGCCGCGCATGACCACATGTTTGTGGACAAAGGTTTTGTCGCGCCACTCTTGCACACTGGTGTGAATTTGGATGGTTTCGCCATAGGTGGCGGTGCGACCAAACTTGGTGTTGATTTCCAACAAAGGCGTACCAATGATGCCGGTGGTTTTCACCAACTCTCGCCAAGGTTGAACGCCGCACTTCACGAAGAAATTGAGCGAGGAAGCGTCCATCCATTTCGAAAAATTAGGAAAGAACACGATGCCTGCGGGATCGCAATCACCGAACATCACTTGCACTTCGTAAACAACTGTTTTGCTCATGTGTATCTTTCCGGCAATAGCTTAGCGGGGAGCCATGCGCAGTGCGCCGTCCAAACGAATCACCTCGCCGTTCATGTGGCCGTTGCTGACAATGTGTGCCGCCAATTGTGCAAACTCTTCTGGCTTGCCAAGGCGTGAAGGGAAGGGAATGCTGGCCGCCAAGGAGGCCTGCACAGGCTCGGGCAATGTTTTTAAGAGGGGCGTTGCAAAGATACCCGGTGCGATGGTGCAAACGCGAATGCCGTGTTGCGCCAAATCGCGCGCCATGGGCAGTGTCATGCCGGCTACACCTGCTTTGGAAGCGCTGTAGGCTTGCTGACCAACTTGGCCGTCAAAGGCCGCCACTGATGCAGTGAACACCATGGCACCGCGTTCTCCATCTTCCATGGGATCGAGCTTGGCGCATGCTGCTGCAAATACGCGTGCCGCATTGTAGGTGCCAATCAAATTGACGTTGATCACTTTGACGAAGTCTTCTAAAGGCGCGGGGTTGCCATCTTTGCCCACAATTCGTTTGGCGGTACCGATGCCAGCAATTTGCATCAAGATGCGTGCGTCGCCATGGGCTTTGGCTGCTTCTGCCACTGCATTTTCCATGCTGGATGCGTTGGTTACATCGCATTGAATGGCGATACCACCAATCTCGGTTGCCACCTTTTTTGCATTATCGAAATTGAGGTCTAGGACAGCTACTTTGGCGCCTAATCGAGCCAACTCGCGGGCGGTTGCTTCGCCTAAACCAGAGCCACCACCGGTGACCAATGCGCTCATGCCTTGAATGTTCATGTTGTTCTTTCAGATATCAATTAAAGGGTGGGCTTCAAAATGAAGTGCAATCGATCTTCATGCAATGCCGCTACGGTGTCTGCGCGGTGAGTCAAAACTGAGCGTTGATTGATGGAGCCCTTGTCTGTAATCTCACCCTTGTCAATGGTGGGCGGCTCAGACAATAAGCACATGCGCGCAATGCGGTTGGCGCTGCCTGTAGCAGTCTTGGACAGTTCGTTGATGAGGTTTTGAAAATGGGCCAAGACGGGTGCGCTGCCCAAGACATCTGCCAAAGGTGCACCGGGTGCAAGTCCGCTTAAAGCGCGTACGGCAGGCGTTGGAAACACCATGGCACCCACTTCTTTCAAGTTGATCCCAGTGAGCACCACGTCTTGAACGTAAGGTGCTCCCGCTGCAATGATTTTGCCGCGCAACGGCCCCACGCTGACGAAAGTACCTGTAGCCAATTTGAAATCTTCAGCAATGCGGCCGTCAAATTTGAGGCCTAAATGCACATCGGTTTGATCAATCCATTTGACGGCATCCCCGGTGCAAAAGAAGCCTTCGTCGTCAAATGCGCCTGCGGTTTCTTCGGCATTGCGCCAGTAACCTGGCGTGATGTTCGGGCCGCGATAGCGGACTTCAGTTTTGCCGCCCACGTCGACCAGTTTGAGCTCCAAACCAGGCGTAGGCACGCCCAAATCGCCTGCGGACACATTGGGGTTGGTTACAAAAATGCCAAAGGGTCCAGACTCAGTCATTCCAAGGCCGGTTCCCATCACAATGCGTTCGCCGATTTCGCGCTCCTGCGATTCATACAAGCTGTCCCAAATGGGTTGCGCCAAGGCGGCACCTGCGTAGAAAAACATTTGCACGCGTGAGAGCAAAGTTTTTCGCAGAAGGTCGTCTGTTTTCATGGCCAAGGCAATGGCTTCAAAGCCAGTGGGCACATTGAAGTAAACCGTGGGGGCAATTTCTCGCAAATTGCGCAATGTTTCGTGCATGAGGGCGGGTGTCGGTTTGCCATCATCGATGTACAGGGTGCCACCATGAAATACCACCATGCCAAAGTTGTGGTTGCCGCCAAAGGTGTGATTCCAGGGCAACCAATCGACCAAGACCAGGGGCGACTCAGCCAACACAGGCATGGACTGCATCATTTGTTGTTGGTTGGCGCACCACAAACGCTGGGTGTTGATCACGGCTTTGGGCATTTTGGTGGAGCCGCTTGTGAACAAGAACTTTACAATGGTGTCGAGGCCCGTGGCGGCGATGGCCTCTTCCACTTGCGCAGTTGGGAGTGTTTGGCACAAGGCTTCGAAAGAAGTGACTTGTTGGCCTTCTATGCCACCTTCGTTCATGACAATTTCCATGTCGCTGGAAACAGTGGCAGCAATGGCTTTGGCATAGCGTGCATCACTGGCAAACACCATGCCTGGCGTCACTGTGCGCAACACATGTTTGAGCTTGTCGTAGTCTTGGCTGATGAGCGAGTAGGGCGGTGATGTGGGAACAAATGGCACGCCAGCAACCATACAACCCAAGGCCAGCAAAGCATGCTCCAAACTGTTCTCGCTCAGAATGACCACAGGCCGTTCTGCATTCAGACCGCGGTTGATCAAGCCTTGTGCAATGTTGCGCGCTGTGCGCCAGGCCTCTGCGTAAGTAACATGGCGCCAGTCACCTAAGCTGCCATCGGGCAATTTAACGCGGCGTGCAAACAAGCTTTGATCAGGCTTGTGTTGAGCCCAATGTTGCAGACGATCTGTGAGACGATCCGGAAACGCTTGCAGTTCTTGATTGGCTTTTAAATAGTGTGTGCCAGGCACGCCATCTTTGAGCGTGATGCGCGTCACGCCGAAACGCAGTGGTCTAAATTTGGGTGAGCTCATGCTTTTCTCCATCAGCTCTTTTGAACCTTAGCTGCCTTGCCTTCTAAAAAGGCCTTCACCCGCGCTTTGGCTTCAGGGGCGGCTTGTGCAATGGAGGAAATAAGCGCTTCTGTAAGGTAGCCATGGTCTGCGGGCTGCTCTGCAATTCGCGGCAGGGCATGCATGAGTGCATAGTTGGTCAAAGGCGCGTTGGTGGCAATGCGTTGTGCCAAGTCGAGTGCCTTTTCCAAAGATGTGCCAGTAGGCACATGGTATTGGGCCAAGCCAATCCGCTCGCCATCTACAGCGTTGTAGACG
>CAIODE010000200.1 GCA_903856875.1 uncultured Burkholderiales bacterium | reverse complement strand
TTAACTGACGGTGCCATTGAAGCTTTGCTCACGGCAGGCTCAGACGACTTGAAAAACATTTACTTAGAGAAGTTAATCTCAGGTGAGTGGACGGGCACCATGAATTTGACAGAGCCTCAAGCAGGTTCCGAGTTGGCTTTGGTGCGCACCCGCGCAGAGCCTTTGCCAGACGGCAGCTTCAAAGTTTTTGGCACGAAGATTTACATCACCTATGGTGAGCACGACATGGCTGACAACATCGTGCACTTGGTGTTGGCCCGTGTGCAAGGTGCACCTGAAGGCGTGAAGGGCATCAGTTTGTTTGTCGTACCCAAGTTCATGGTCAATGCAGACGGCAGCCTCGGTGCTCGCAACGATGTTCACTGTATCAGCATTGAACACAAGATGGGCATCAAGGCCAGCCCCACCGCTGTTCTTCAGTATGGTGACCACGGCGGCGCCATCGGCTATTTGGTGGGTGAGGAAAATCGTGGTCTTGAATACATGTTCATCATGATGAACGCCGCGCGTTATGCCGTTGGCGTTCAGGGCGTTGCCATTGCAGAGCGAGCCTATCAAAAAGCAGTTCAGTACGCCAAAGACCGTGTGCAAAGCCGCCCCGTCGATGGCAGCATGAACACATCGGCTCCCATCATTCATCACCCCGATGTCAAGCGCATGCTAATGACCATGCGCGCCACCACAGAAGCTTGCCGCGCTTTGGCCACAGTTGCTGCTGCGGCTTACGATGCGGCACATCACCACCCAGATGCTGAAGTGCGCAAGCAAAATGCCTTGTTCTACGAATTCATGGTGCCTCTGGTCAAGGGCTACAGCACGGAGATGAGTTTGGAAGTCACTTCCTTGGGCGTCCAAGTTCACGGCGGCATGGGTTTCATTGAAGAAACAGGTGCTGCGCAGTACTACCGTGATGCCAAAATTCTGACCATTTATGAAGGCACAACAGCCATCCAAGCCAATGACTTGGTAGGCCGCAAAACAAGCCGTGACGGCGGTCAAACAGCCAAAGCTTTGGCGGGTCAAGTAGAGTTAACTGAAAATGAATTGTTAGCCCACACCCATGAAGATGCCAAAGCAGTTGGCCGCAGATTGAAAGCGGCACGTTTGGCATTTTTGGATGTGGTGCATTTTGTGGCAGGTCAAGCCAAAGCCAATCCCAATGACGTCTATGCGGGCAGTGTGCCGTATCTGATGTTGACAGGCAATTTGATGGCTGGCTGGCAGATGGGCCGCGCCATGTTGGTGGCTTTGACGCAAAGCGCACTGGGCAATGACAAAGCTTTTATGGATGCCAAAGTGATCACGGCGCGTTTTTATGCCGATCATTTGCTTAGCCGTGCGCCAGGCGTCCGTGACAGCATCGTGGACGGTGCAAAGTGCGTGACAGAGCTTTCTTTAGAAGCTTTCTAAAATAGCCAGCGTCTGCGCATTCAAAGACAACGCAATCAAATACATTTCAAAATTACAGGAGACCTCATGTCAAAACTTCCCGCTGCTTTGGCCAATTTGCCCTTTCCGGTCATTGGCTCACCTTTGTTCATTATCAGCAACCCTAAGCTGGTCATTGAGCAATGCAAGGCGGGTGTTGTGGGGTCCATGCCAGCGCTCAATGCGCGACCTGCTGCGCAATTGGAAGAGTGGTTGATTGAAATTACCGAAACATTGGCCGCTTACAACAAAGCCAATCCAGACAAGCCTGCAGCACCCTATGCCATCAATCAAATTGTTCACAAAAGCAATGACCGACTTGAGCACGACATGGCCATGTGTGTGAAATACAAGGTACCGATCATCATCACTTCATTGGGTGCGCGCGAGGACATTAACCAAGCAGCCCACAGCTATGGTGGCGTGGTACTCCATGACATCATCAACAACAAATTTGCACACAAGGCCATTGAAAAAGGCGCCGATGGTTTGATCGCAGTTGCCGCTGGCGCTGGCGGACATGCTGGCGAAAAGAGCCCCTTTGCATTGATCCAAGAAATTCGCCAATGGTTTGATGGGCCGGTGGCCTTGTCTGGCGCCATTGCCAGCGGCGATGCTGTTTTGGCGGCTCAAGCCATCGGTGCAGACTTTGCCTACATAGGTTCGGCATTCATTGCAACCCATGAGGCCCGTGCTGCTGATGCCTACAAGCAGGCCATCGTCGACTGCAACTCAGACGACATTGTTTACAGCAATTTGTTCACGGGAGTGCATGGCAACTACTTAGCACCTTCCATCAAATCGGCTGGACTCGATCCTGCCAACTTGCCAGTGTCTGACCCCTCCACCATGAACTTTGGTGGCGATGCCAAAAAAGCTTGGAAAGATATTTGGGGTTGTGGTCAGGGTATTGGTGCCGTTGATGCTGTAGTCAGTACCGCTGATTTCGTTGCTAAACTGAAGCATGAGTACGCCGCCGCTCGTGCTCGCTTGGCACTCTAATTTTTAAAGCAATCAGTTTGAAGTCAGAACGATCAGAGGTCATCGACCTCTTTAAGGCTTTCGCCTGCATCCTCATTGTGTGGCACCACCTTGCGCTTTACAGTCCCATGTCAGATGTTGTGGCCCACTGGTTGCCGCAACTTGAAGATTTCCTCTTTGAACATGGCTTGTTGGCGGTGCAAATTTTCTTGGTGGTGGGGGGGTACTTGAACGCTAAGTCTTGGGTCGGGGCTTTGTCTCAAG
Source organism: uncultured Burkholderiales bacterium (assembly GCA_903856875.1). GTDB lineage: Bacteria > Pseudomonadota > Gammaproteobacteria > Burkholderiales > Burkholderiaceae_C > Limnohabitans_A. The sequence continues at coordinate 493 of CAIODE010000200.1, read as the reverse complement.
CAGAGTTCCATTTCTTTTCAAGATTGTTTTCTCGCTATCAAAGATTGGTGATTCCTCTTTTGGCAGCTTTAAGTTTGGCTGTTCTTGTCACGGCTATTGTAAGGCCATACTTCGAACATTCTTCCCTTTCTGATGCACCCACATTCAAGCAAGTTGTAGCTCATGTATTTCTTCTTCAAGACGTTCTTTATTTAGAGGCATTTTCAGCGGGTGTTTGGTATGTCGCCATCGACTTTCAGCTTTTTGTCATGGCCATTGTCTGTGCTTGGCTGGCTCACGCATGGCAAATTCGGTCTGGCAGCGGGTCTGTCATTCGCAAGGCTTTGGGCTTTTGGCTGCTCCTCACCTTAGGTTCAATTTTTGTATGGAATCTGAACCCTCTTGGAGAAATTTGGGGAACTTATTTTTTCAGTGCTTATGGCTTAGGTTTGTGCGTCGGTTGTTGGCGCTATTCAGGCATCAAGATCAGCCATCCAACTTTAGGGTTGTTGAT
>CAIODE010000199.1 GCA_903856875.1 uncultured Burkholderiales bacterium | reverse complement strand
TTTAAACACAGTCCCGCAAACTTGCGAATCTCTTTGGCATCTTGGGTGTAAAAGGTGAGGGTTTGATCGCGCGTCACACTTTTGAAGTTGTCATAGCGCAGCTTGATGCCGATGGTTTTCCCGTCGTATCCTTTGCGCTTTAAATCGGTGGCCAATTGTTGGCAAAGCCTGGTAAACACCTTGCCCAATTCTGCCTTGTCACGCACAGCATGCAAGTCGGTTTCGAAAGTGGTTTCACGGCTGATGCTGACAGGCTCGCTTTCGGTGCTAATGGGGCGGTCGTCACGTCCCCAAGCCGCCTCATGCAACCAAGCGCCATACACTTTGCCAAAGTGAGACTGTAGCCACGGAAGTTCGCAGGCTGCCAATTGGCCAATGGTCTCAATGCCAAGCAGTTTGAGTTTTTCATCGGCCTTGGGGCCTACGCCATTTATCTTGCGGCAACTCAAAGGCCAAATGGCTGTTTTCAAGTCTTCCTCATGGACGATGGAAATGCCGTTCGGTTTATTGAATTCACTGGCCATTTTGGCAATCAGTTTGTTGGGTGCAACGCCCACAGAGCAGGTCAGGCCCGTGGCTTCTAAAATGCATTTTTGAATCAAGCGAGCCAACACCCTGCCGCCTTCGCGCTGACCGCCAGGCACTTCTGTGAAATCAATGTAGACCTCATCGACGCCGCGGTCTTCCATCAGCGGCGCAATCTCCGTGACGATGCCTTTGAAGACTTTCGAGTAGTGCCGGTATTGGTCGAAGTCCACCGGTAACAAAATGGCTTGAGGACAAAGTTTGGCGGCCTTCATCAGCCCCATGGCCGAACCAATGCCAAATTGCCTTGCCGCATAGGTGGCCGTGGTGATGACACCGCGGCTGGTATAACCTTCAATGCGCGGGAAAAAATCTAAGGGAATTTCTGACAGATTGTCTGCAGACCATTCGAAGTCTGGGTGGGCTACGCGCAATCGCCCCAGCAGGTCATCCTCTTTGCGTCTGCCACCGCCGATGACCACGGGCAGGCCTTTGAGTTGGGGGTAACGCAACAACTCGACGGATGCATAAAAAGCGTCCATATCGAGGTGAGCAATGCGCCGTTTGAGCGGCGATGGAAGTGCTTTGATGTCAGTCACAAACTCAAAGCAAAGAGGGGCACTTTATTGTGGAAAAGTACCTGGCAACAAGATGCTCTTGTAAACCGTGTTCATTTGCGTGCGACCACAAAACGCCATGGTCAAATCCAATTCGTTGTGAATGATTTGCAGTGCTTTCTCTACACCAGGCTGGCCCATAGCGCCAAGGCCATACAAAAACGCACGGCCAATGTAAGTGCCTTGTGCGCCCAATGCGCGAGCCTTCAACACATCTTGACCGCTGCGAATGCCGCCGTCCATGTGCACTTCAATCTGTTTGCCCACGGCATCCACAATGGCCGGCAAGGCTTCAATGCTGCTTTGAGCGCCATCAAGTTGACGGCCACCGTGGTTGCTCACAATCATGGCATCGGCACCACTTTCAACAGCCAGGCGAGCATCTTCAACATCTTGAATGCCCTTCAAAATGATCTTGCCGCCCCAGCGTTTCTTGATCCACTCCACATCACCCCAATTGAGACGTGGATCGAACTGCTGAGCTGTCCAAGCTGACAGTGAACCCATGTTCTCAACGCCTTTGACGTGCCCCACAATGTTGCCAAACTCGCGGCGCGATGTGCCCAACATGCCTAAAGCCCAGCGCGGTTTGGTCGCGATATTGATCATGTTGGCGATGGTTAATTTGGGCGGCGCCGACAAACCGTTCTTCAAGTCTTTGTGACGTTGACCCAAAATCTGCAAATCTAAAGTAATGACCAAGGCTGAACAATTGGCTGCGCGAGCGCGCTCAATCAGGCGCTCAATGAAATCTCGGTCACGCATCACATACAGCTGAAACCAGAAGGGGTGGCCATCCGTGCCTTTGGACACATCTTCAATGGAGCAAATGCTCATGGTTGAAAGCGTGAAGGGAATGCCAAATTTTTTGGCGGCCCGAGCTGCCAAAATTTCACCGTCGGCGTGTTGCATGCCAGTCAGGCCTGTGGGCGCAATGGCGACCGGCATGGCCACCTGCTGCCCAATCATGGTGCTGGCCTTACTGCGATATTCCATGTTGACCGCCACGCGCTGGAGCAATTTGATTTTTTGGAAATCGCTTTCGTTGGCGCGGTAAGTGCTTTCTGTCCAAGAGCCGCTGTCTGCATAGTCGTAAAACATACGCGGAACACGTTTTTGAGCCAAAACACGCAACTCTTCAATGGTGGTGATCACGGACATCTTGGATTTCCAATTCTTGTGGTTCTACTTGATTAGCTTGGCATTGAGGTTGACTAGCTGCAGCTGACACTGCCGCAGCCTGACATGGTGACATTTTGGATGACGGAGGGATCGGCCAATGTTTCTGTTTCGCTGTCAAAGTTCACAGATTTCAAGTGCAAGGCCAAGCCAGCGTCCATTGAGGCGGCGTGCTGAGGGAACCATTCCGCCAAAGCCTCGGCCAAGCGAGAAATGATTTCTGGGTCGCCTTGAACATAATGGGTTTCTACCGCGCGCATTGTTTCCAAAATGGTGGCGTGCTGACCAGCGTGGCAGTTGTCTTCGCTAAAACCTGTGGCCAACATCCAGCGATCTTCTTGGGCGAAATGCTCAACGGTGTGATTTAAAAATTCGCGGTACAAATTCAGTTGCTCAGTTTGTGGTGTGAGCAACAAGGCGTTGAGCATGGTCACAAACTCTTCGTGTGTGTGGTCCATTCGACCATCGCCAGTGTGCAAGTCAGCAGACCAGTTAAGGCCTGCAGCATAGGGCGATACGGCTGCTTGTTCAGTTTGATTGGTTTCCATCTCTACCTCTGTTTAAAAACCCAAACGCGCATGATGCCGCGCAATTTGAAGTCGGACTTGATCTGGCGCAGTGCCACCTAAAGTATTTCGAGCATTGAGCGATCCCACCAAGCTCAGGCATTCAAAAACATCCTTTTCAATGGCGGAGTTGAACTTTTGCAGGGTTGCCAAAGGCAACTCACTCAAATCCAAATTTTCGGATTGCGCCGTTTTGACTGCATGGGCCACAACCTCATGTGCATCGCGGAAAGGCAGGCCTTTCTTCACCAAGTAATCGGCCAAATCGGTGGCCGTGGCATAGCCTTTTTTGGTGGCCGCTTCCATGGCTGCAGCGTTGACGCTGATGCCGCCTTCTTTTTGGCCCGTTTGTGGATTCAATTGCCCACCGATCATCTCGCTGAAGATTCGCAAGGTGTCTTTCAGGGTGTCTACGGTGTCGAACAAAGGTTCTTTGTCCTCTTGATTGTCTTTGTTGTACGCCAGCGGCTGGCCCTTCATGAGCGTGATGAGTCCCATGAGGTGTCCCACCACGCGGCCTGTTTTGCCACGTGCCAATTCAGGTACGTCGGGGTTTTTCTTCTGCGGCATGATAGAGCTGCCTGTGGTGAAGCGGTCGGCAATTTTCACGAAGCCAAAGTTTTGGCTCATCCACAAAATGAGTTCTTCGCTGAAGCGGCTGATGTGCACCATGCACAATGAAGCAGCCGATGTGAACTCAATCGCAAAGTCGCGGTCGCTCACACCATCTAAACTGTTTTGGCTGACACAAGCTTGGCCTTGCTCATCCACCATGCCTAGGCTCTTGGCTACTCGCTCACGGTCAAGAGGGTAGGAGGTTCCTGCCAAAGCGGCAGAACCCAAAGGCAGTCGGTTGGTGCGTCGGCGCACATCGGTCATGCGCTCGGCGTCGCGCGCAAACATTTCAACGTAAGCCAACAGGTGATGCGCAAAGCTGACGGGTTGCGCCACTTGCAAATGCGTGAAGCCTGGCAAGATGACTTCCACATTGCGTTCAGCCACTTCAATCAATGATTTTTGCAAATCGTTCAACAAACTTGTGATGAGGTCTATTTCGTTGACCAACCACAAACGCACATCGGTGGCCACTTGGTCGTTTCGGCTTCTGCCGGTGTGCAGACGTTTGCCGGCATCGCCCACAATTTGCGTGAGGCGAGCTTCGATGTTCAGGTGCACATCTTCAAGGTCCAGTTTCCAGTCAAACTGACCTTTGGTGATTTCGTCTGCAATCTGCGCCATGCCGCGCTGAATGTCGACCAGATCTTGGGTGCTGATGATTTTTTGAGCCGACAGCATCTCCGCGTGTGCCAGGCTGCCTTGAATGTCCGATTGCCAAAGTCGCTGGTCGAAGAAGACGCTAGAGGTATAGCGCTTCACCAGATCGCTCATGGGTTCAGAAAACAAGGCCGACCAGGCCTGTGACTTTTGATCGAGTTGGTTTTTAGACATGTTGAGATTTTATCGGTTTGCGGGGCTTGTGATGCCTGCAACCAAGCTAACAGGTCTTTTGTCGTGCTAGCATTTGAATTAATTGAAAAATTACGAACAAGTGTCTGCTTGAAACCCCTTATGTCCTCTAATTTACAGCGCCCCATCGTTATCGCCACGCGTGAAAGCCGTTTAGCCTTATGGCAAGCGGAACACGTACAGTCCATTCTCCGTTCTCGTGGCC
>CAIODE010000198.1 GCA_903856875.1 uncultured Burkholderiales bacterium | reverse complement strand
GTCACAGCTGGCAATGATGCTGTACTGCGGGCTGGTGCTGGTGTGCATCAAATAGGCTTCGTTGAACAAATGGCGGTCTAGTTTGGTGTTTTGCGAATCTTGAATCAGCACATGGCTGGCCTGGCTGATACCGGCCAACAATTTGTGAATCGACTGTGTGGCATAGACCAATGAATGCTTAGGCCGCGGGCGCTTTTTCCCCATGGCGTGGTAAGTGCCGTAAAAAGGATGGAACGCAGCATGCGGCAACCAAGCTTCATCGAAGTGCAGATTTTCAACATAACCATCGAGCATGCCTTTGATGGTTTCGGTGTTGTACAAAACGCCGTCGTAGGTTGATTGCGTCAAGGTCATGACCCTGGGCTTCACTTTTTTGGCGTCAACGCCTTTGAGCAATGGGTTAGCCCTGATCTTGGCCTGAATGCTGGCCACCGTGAACTCACTTTGTGGAATGGGTCCAATGATGCCGTAATGATTGCGTGTTGGCTTCAAGAAAACGGGAATGGCACCCGTCATGATGATGGCGTGCAAAATGGACTTGTGGCAATTGCGATCGACCACCACCACGTCGCCTGGCGCCACAGCGTGGTGCCAGACCATTTTGTTGGAAGTGCTGGTGCCATTGGTCACAAAGAAACAATGGTCGGCATTGAAAATACGAGCAGCGTTGCGTTCGCTTTCACCAATGGCGCCGTTGTGGTCTAACAATTGACCCAACTCTTCCACTGCATTGCACACGTCTGCACGCAACATGTTTTCGCCGTAAAACTGATGGTACATCTGACCCACAGGGCTCTTTAAGAATGCCACGCCACCTGAGTGACCGGGGCAGTGCCAAGAATAAGACCCGTCTTCCGCATAATCCAGCAAAGCTTTGAAGAACGGAGGCTGAACACCTTCTAAATAGCTTTTAGCTTCGCGAATGATGTGTCTAGACACGAACTCTGGCGTGTCCTCGAACATGTGAATGAAGCCATGCAATTCACGCAAGATGTCATTGGGGATATGACGCGAGGTTTTTGTTTCACCGTAGATGTAGATGGGAACATCTGCGTTTTTACGGCGAACCTCTTCAATGAACGCGCGCAAACTTAAAACGGCAGGATCCAAATCGGGTCCAGGTGTGAACTCTTCATCTTCAATCGATAAGATGAAAGCACTGGCCCGCGACTGCTGTTGTGCTAACTGAGACAAATCGCCATAACTGGTCACACCCAGAACTTCAAAGCCTTCTGTTTCGATGGCTTGAGCCAAGGCACGAATACCCAGGCCAGAGGTGTTCTCAGAGCGATAGTCTTCGTCGATGATGACGATCGGAAAACGAAATTTCATAGGGTTCCCGCCTTGGGTCAAAAAAGTACACAACAGGGGCGAAGTGTAATGAATAAACGGCCTCACAGCGGCTTTTGTGCTCAAGAATCTATGCCTAAACTGCTATACTCAGAGGCTCGGAGCGGTGGATGAGTGGTTTAAGTCGCACGCCTGGAAAGCGTGTGTGGGTTTATCCCCACCGCGGGTTCGAATCCCGCCTGCTCCGCCATCTTCAAAACCCTGCTAGAACCTTGTTTTAGTGGGGTTTGTTACTAAGCGCATGAACATTTTCAGAAGCCCTTTGTTCAACATTCCCGGATACAGGCGAATGTGGTTCTCCATTTTGTTCAGCAATTTAGGCGGGCAAATCACCCTTCTCGCGCTGCCTCTTACGGCCGTTTTCCTCTTAGATGCTTCCCCGACACAAATGGGCTTGCTCACCGCCATGGAAATAGCGCCCTTTGTCTTGCTGTCATTGCCAGGTGGCGTGCTGCT
>CAIODE010000197.1 GCA_903856875.1 uncultured Burkholderiales bacterium | reverse complement strand
TGGCGCCTGTGTAGCTTCCTTTGAGCTTGGTAGGATTGATTTTTTCCTTGGAGGCCATCACCAAAAACTGTGCCAGTTCTTTGGAGAAAAAAGCCTGACGTTCTGTGACTCTCGGGTGTTCTTTGGGGAAGTCAAAGGTCAGGGTGCTCAAGGCGTCTAAGACTCTGTAATTGCCACTGTGTTGGCCATAAAAAGTTTCAACGCCGATGATGCCCACAATGAGCCATGGCGGCACACCATAGGTTTGCTCCGCTTGGTTGAGAAGCGTTTGGTGGCGCTGCCAAAACTGAACGCCTGCTTGGATGCGCTTAGATTCGATGAAGCGGGCTCGGTAGGCTGCCCAATTCTTTTGACTGACCTGGACGGGCGGCAATATCAGCTTGGGAATACTGGGAATCAGCTTGGCCTGTGCCACCTGCGCCTTGACCCACTTTGGGTCTAGCTGATTTTCCTTAGCCACCCGTTCAGCCCATGCCATGGCATCCGGCCTTTTGGCATAGGATGCACCCACAGCAGGTACGGAGGATTTATTTTTTGACTTTGATTTTTTTGCACTTTCGGCGGCTTGTGTGCCTGCTGAAATACACAGCCCCAAACTGAGTAAGATCAATGACAAAATTCGCATGCCTTGAGTTTAGCCTTTGAAATGCGTTCAGGTGTCGTGATAAGCTGGAAGCTTCAAATTTTGTCCTTCTTTTTTAAAAAATTACCCATGGGCGCTACTGGCTATTTCACACACTCTGATTGTCGCCTGCATGAAATGGGGGAGGGGCATCCTGAGTCTCCCCAGCGCCTAGATGCCATTGAAGATCGCTTGCTCATCACGGGGCTCGATCACGCCTTAGATCGCAGAGAGTCTGCGCCAGCCTCTTTGGCAGACATTGAATTGGCCCATGGCCGCATGTATGTGGCTTCGCTCAGGGGCTTGAGTGACGCACTGATTGAAGACATGCAGGCTGGCGGGCCTTCGCACACAGCGCTTGATCCTGACACCTCCATGAACGCGCATACATGGAAAGCTGCCTTGTGCGCCGTTGGCGCGGCCTTGGATGCCACCGATGCTGTCATTGCGGGTGAATTAGAAAATGCTTTCTGCGCTATTCGCCCGCCAGGTCACCATGCCTGTCGCGACAAGGCCATGGGTTTTTGTATTTTCAACAACGTCGCCATAGCAGCCAAATACGCCCTAGAGCGCCACGGCCTCAAGCGCGTGGCCATAGTTGATTTTGATGTGCACCATGGCAATGGCACCGAAGACATTGTGGCGGGTGATGAGCGTATTTTGATGGTCAGTTTCTTTCAGCATCCGTTTTACCCTGAGGGAGGTGCACTTAAACACGATGCCAACTTGGTCAATTTGCCTGTACCTGCATATACCAAGGGCATGGACATTCGGGAATTGATCGAGATGATGTGGATGCCGCGCTTGGAAGCCCATCGACCCGAGCTCATTTTCATCAGTGCAGGATTTGATGCCCATCGGGAAGACGATTTGGGACAGTTGGGCTTGGTCGAACAAGACTATGTGTGGATGACTCAGCGCATCAAAGACCTTGCCCGCAAATATGCCCAAGGTCGTATCGTGAGTTGCCTAGAGGGCGGCTATAACTTGAGTGCCTTGTCCCGAAGTGTTGAAGCGCATCTTCGAGTCTTGGCCGACGTTTGAGAATTTTCAGGGATATCCACTTTGACTTCTGCGCCTAGCATGATGAACAACCCCGCTTTGTGGTGGTCCCAAATGAACACTCACCAAGCCACCCAAGAACTTCTCCTGTTCGTGGCGTGCCTTGCTGTGACTTGGTTACTTGTGTGGGGTGTTCGCCGTGCGACGCCGCAATGGGATTTGTCTGTGCTTTTGGGTCAGCGTCTTTTAGATGGCGTTCTGTTTCCATCGCTTTTATTGGGTTTGGTTTTCATCACGCGAGCAGTTTGGGCAAAATCTCATCCTCTTTGGATTTTCGATTTCCTTGTCCCTGTTTGTTTCTCCTTGGCGGTCATCCGATTGGGTGTCAAGGTTATCCAAGTGACCTTCAAATCTGCAGAATGGGTGAAGCCCATCGAAAGAAGTCTTTCATGGCTGGTATGGGCCGCTGTTGTTCTATGGTTGACCGGCTTGTTGCCATTGGTGCTAGAAGAGTTAGACCAAATTAAATGGAAGATTGGTGCTTCGCATCTGTCCGTTAGAACGCTCATTGAAGGGGGCTTCACTGCTGGCTTGGTCATGTTGCTCACCCTCTGGGTGTCATCGGCCATTGAAGCCAAATTGCTCAAATCTTCTTCTGGCAGTGAATTGTCGCTTCGCAAAGCTGTGAGCAATGCTGTCACGTCATTGTTGTTGTTCGTGGGTTTGATGTTGTCTTTGTCGGCAGTGGGCATTGATCTCACTGCGCTGTCGGTTCTAGGAGGCGCCGTCGGCGTGGGTATTGGATTTGGCTTGCAAAAGTTGGCAGCCAATTACGTCAGCGGATTTGTGATCTTGGCCGAGCGCAGCATGCGAATTGGCGACAGTGTCAAAGTGGATGGTTTTGAAGGCCGCATCTCTGATATCAAAGCACGTTACACCGTAATTCGCTCACTCACTGGGCGTGAATCCATCGTGCCCAACGAAATGCTGATTAACAGCCGTGTTGAAAATTTGTCTTTAGCCGATTCGAGCATTTTGCAGTCCACCCAAGTCACTGTCGCCTACGGCACGGATGTTGATGGGGTGATGCAACTTTTGATGCAGGCTTGCGAGGCGCAAAACAAAGTCTTGAAAGATCCTTTGCCATTTGTCACGCTCACCAATTTTGGCGCTGATGGCTTGGAGTTTGGCGCCCATTATTGGGTCGATGAACAACAGGCTGGTTTGCTTACTTTGAAGTCAGAAATTAACATTCGAATATTGCAGCTGCTGCAAGCCAAGGGCATTGAGATTCCATACCCTCAGCGTGTGGTTCATACCCGCAGCTTGCCCTAAGTGCTGTAGATAACTCGGCTCTTCAACAAAGCGTTTTAAAGCCGAAAAGCCTTTATTGGTGCAAGTTGGCCCTCAGCACCGATGCGCACAAACTGACCGCTGTGTTGGCCTCTTGCATGACGCGCCCCATGGTGATGAAGCCATGAATTTGGCGTTCAAAGCAAATGTATTGCGATGACACACCCGCACGAGACAAAGCATCTGCATACATCAAACCTTCATCGCGCAAAGGATCAAATCCTGCAGTCATGATGAATGCAGGTGGAAGGCCGGCATGGCTGGCAGCCAATTGCGGTGCG
>CAIODE010000196.1 GCA_903856875.1 uncultured Burkholderiales bacterium | reverse complement strand
CAGTGACCATGGTTCATGCCGGCGAAGCCACCAACGTGGTGCCCGATTTCTGCGTCATTCAAGGCACCGTGCGCACCTTCACCATTGAAGTGCTCGACCTCATTGAAAACCGCATGAAGCAAATCACAGAGACTCTGTGCGCTGCCTTCGATACCAAGGACGAATTCCATTTCAACCGCAATTACCCACCCACCATCAACAGCGCTACCGAGGCTGACTTTGCGCGCAAAGTGATGGAAGGCATTGTGGGCAAAGACAACGTGATGGTGCAAGAGCCCACCATGGGCGCAGAAGATTTCTCGTTCATGTTGCAAGCCAAGCCAGGTGCTTATTGCTTCATTGCCAACGGCGACGGTTCACACCGCGAAATGGGACACGGCGAGGGCCCTTGCATGTTGCACAACCCAAGCTACGACTTCAACGACGACCTCATTCCTTTGGGTGGCACGTATTGGGTTGAATTGGCCACGCAGTGGTTGGCGAACCCCACACAAACAAAGTAAGCTTCTGCTTCAGTCGAGTTTTGACTTCTCTCTATTGAAGCCCTTCGGGGCTTCTTTCATTTGGACCCTTCATGACAAACATTCATTCCGCGTTTTCTAAGAGTTATGCAGAAGCACGACAAAAGTTTTTGAATGCGGCACACAGCGCTGGCCTACAAGTTGAATCGCACATTCATCCCGAAAAAGGACGCGACGGCGAAGAACTCGCCATGGATGTGGTGCGTGAAGGGCCTCTGAATGCCAAACAAGTTTTGCTGATCAGCAGCGCTTGCCACGGGGTGGAAGGCTATTGCGGCAGTGGCGTTCAAATTGATGCGCTTCAAAATTCAGAATGGCACAAGGCAGTTGCACAAAGTGGCGTGGCTGTGGTGTATGTGCACGCTTTAAATCCACATGGCTTTTCGCATGTGCGGCGCGTCACGCAAGAAAACGTCGACCTCAATCGCAATTTCCACGACTTCAGCAAACCCTTGCCCGACAACACGGCTTACAAAGAAGTTCAGCATTTGTTGCTGCCAGATCAATGGCCACCCAACGAAGCCAATCAGCAAGCCACGATGGACTACATAGCAAAAAATGGCATGCCCAAGTTGCAAGCGGCTGTGTCTCAAGGTCAGCACCACCATCCTGAAGGCTTGTTCTTTGGCGGCCAAGCGCCCACTTGGAGCAACCAAACCATTCGCAAAGTACTTAAAAAACAAGCGGCCTCAGCACAAAAATTGGCATGGATTGACTTGCACACAGGCTTAGGTCCTAGCGGTGTCGGCGAGCGCATTTATGCAGGTGCCAACGATGCTGCAGCCATTGCACGCGCTCGCCAGTGGTGGGGGCAAGGCATTACCTCCATCTACGATGGCAGCTCTTCATCAGCCTTTCTGACTGGCCTGATGTGGATGTCCGTGCAAGACGAATGCCCTTATGCCGAATACACAGGCATTGCTTTGGAATACGGCACGCTGCCCATGAACGACATGCTCATGGCGCTTAGAGCAGATCATTGGTTGCACATTCATCCTGAAGCCTCTGATGGGCTGAAGAAAAGCATCAAAGACCAAATCTTTTCCGCCTTCTACACTGACACCGATGTGTGGCGTGAACAAATTATTTCTCAAGCTCGGGAAGCCATGTTCCAAGCAGTTG
>CAIODE010000195.1 GCA_903856875.1 uncultured Burkholderiales bacterium | reverse complement strand
ATCCGTCACACCCCATTCCTCTTCGTCTCGACTGTGAAAGGTCACGACCAAGTTGTATTGCTGTCCATCGCGCAGCGGGTAGTGCACCAAGTGGCAGTCAGGGCCCGCCCAAACCACGGGCGCATTGATTTGCAAATCTAGGGGCATTTCTGCCACTGGCACCACAGCACGGTACACCACGTGGCCCGAAATACGCGGTGGATCATTGAACATTTTTTCGCGGATTACAGAGCGAACGCCATCGGCAGCCACCAAGGCATCTGCTTTGAAGACGCGGCCGTTTTGGTCGATGGCCGTCACGCCTTCGGAGTCTTGGGTCACGTTCACAACCTTGGTTGAGGTTTCTACATGAATCAAATCGGAGCCTTGCGTGCCTTCCAACATGGAGGTGTGAATGTCCGCTCGGTGAATCACGGCGTAGGGGTTTTTGAAGCGATCGCGAAAAGCCTGGCCAACTGGAAAGCTGCCAACCTCCGAGCCATCCACCGCATCCATCATGATGAGTTGTTCGGTGAACACAGCTCGCTTGCGCGCGTTCTCGCCCACACCCAAAGAATCAAGTGCTGCAAAGGCATTGGGCCCCAGTTGAACGCCTGCGCCAATTTCACCTAACTCGGTCGCTTGCTCTAAAACAGTGACATGAACACCTTGTTGACTGAGGGCGACAGCTGCAGCCAAACCGCCAATGCCACCGCCTACGACAATGAATTTTTTGCCGGTGCTGCTCATGCAGAGAACTCCTGATAGAAGCCCAAGGCGCGCTGAGTGGGTGCATCGTCCACATGGAAAAGATAGGCGTTGCCATTGCTGGCGCGGTGCTTGATTTGAGCGTGTGTGGGAATGGCCACCGTATCGCCTTCCGACCATTTCAGTGTCACGCCATCGATCTCGGATTCGCCGCGGCCTTCAATGACGTGCATGACCGAACTGGCAGACCTGCGGCGTGGACTGAAGTCAAGACCTTCTCTTAAAAGTTGTGCAGAGAAACCCAACGTGGGCAAACAAGGCGCGCCTGTTTCTGGGTTCACATAAGCCAGTTGAACAGCATCGTGCTGGGGCGTGCCTTTTTCGAGCGCCAACAAAGCTTTGCGCACATCCACCCAGGGGTAGCGAATTTGGGGATAGGGCGCGCGCACCGATTGGCTCAATGAACTGAAAGGTACCAGGCCTGCACGTTGGTATTTGGTTTGCGAGGCATCCAAATCTGGGCTGGCATTTTGGGAGGGACCTTCAATGGCGTAAGAGGCTTCCATGCCGTAGACCATGGGCAAGTCCAGTGCATCCATCCACACCACAGGGCCTTGGCCCTCATGGCCGTGTTCATGCCAAAGTCCAGCAGGTGTCAAGATCAAGTCGCCTTTGTGCATCGGACATTTCTCACCTTGCACCGTGGTGAAGCCGCCTTCGCCTTCCACCACAAAGCGCACGGCACTGGGTGTGTGGCGGTGGTTGGGGGCCACTTCGCCTGGCAAGATCAACTGCATGCCCACATAAATGTTCGGGGTGGCCACCAATTTTTCAATGCCGTGCCCTGGGTTGCACAAAACCAAGACGCGGCGCTCTGCTTTTTCAATGGGTGTGAGTTCACCGGCGCGCATCAGCTGCGGACGCACATCTTTGTAATGCCAAACAAAGGGCTGAGTGGCACGTGATGGCTTGCCGCGTGGCAGCAGGCCCCGCAATTGCGGCCACAAAGGGGCAATCGACAAGGCGGTCATGTCAGCAATGTAGTCTGCCGGCAAGTCTTCTAAGCGGCCTAAGGAATCAGCAGGGTGAGAGGGGTTCAAGGTCAGTCTCCTAGGGATTTTCTTTGATTTAATAAGTATACATATTAATTTAAGCCTGGCAAGCCGTCTTCAATAGGCTGTTAGCGGTGGGCTGCCCGGCTTTAGAAACCAGCAGGGCGTTAGCCATTGAGGGGTATCTCCGAGGCACAATCAAGGCATGAATTATTTACTGAATGTCGAAAACTTGGTCAAAAGTTTTGGCAACAACACTGTCGTGGACGATTTGTCGTTTCACATCTCACCTGGAGAGTGTCTGGGTGTGATTGGCCCCAACGGTGCTGGCAAAACGACCACCCTTCGGATGTGCCTGGGCTTGACCGCACCCGACGCAGGCAGCATCACTTATTTTGAAGACCTGTCCATGCCAGACGAAGCTTTGGCCATCAAAGCACGTTTGGGCGTTGTGGCTCAAATGGACACCTTAGACCCTGATTTCACCGCAGAAGAAAATTTACTGGTGTACGGCCGTTACTTCGGCATGAAAGACCGCGACATCAAATCCAGGATTGCCACCCTTTTGGAGTTTGGCGCACTGACCAGCAAAGCCAAAGCCAAGCCTGGTGAGCTGTCTGGCGGTATGAAGCGGCGCTTGAGTTTGGCCCGTGCGCTGATCAATCAACCGCAAATGTTGATGTTGGACGAGCCCACCACAGGCCTAGACCCGCAAGCGCGGCACCTCATGTGGGAGCGTTTGCAAATGCTCATGCAAGAAGGCAAATCGATTTTGCTCACCACCCATTTCATGGACGAAGCAGAGCGTTTGTGCGATCGCTTGTTGGTCATTGACCATGGTAAAAAAATAGCCGAAGGCAAGCCGCGTGATTTGATTGCTGAGCACTTGGAGCCTGATGTGGTTGAGTTGTATGGCCAAGGCGCTTTGGCTTTGGCCGATGAGGACTCACCTTTGCGGCAGCATGCTGCTCGCGTTGAAGTCAGTGGCGAAACCGTGTTTTTCTACACCTCGCAAGCACAGCCTCTGCTCATGGCTTTGCAAGCTTGGCCGCATGTTCGCAGCCTGCATCGCCCCGCCAACTTAGAGGACTTGTTCTTGAAACTCACAGGTCGCCAAATCAGGGAGAACGCATGATGCGCAAACAACATGTGATGCCATCCGTATGGGCGCCGCCGCAACTGTCCATGCGTTGGTGGCCAGTGTTTTTACGCAATCTGTTGGTCTGGCGCAAGTTGGCGCTTCCCAGCTTGGTGGGTAACATTGCCGAGCCCCTCATGTGGTTGGTGGCCTTTGGATATGGCCTGGGCGCATTGGTGGGCGAGGTGAGTACGGGCGGACAGCAAGTGCCTTACATCTTGTTCTTGGCCAGCGGCAGCATTTGCATGAGTGCCATGAACGCCGCCTCTTTTGAAGCTTTGTATTCCGCCTTTTCGCGCATGCACATGCAGAAAACCTGGGATGGCATCATGAACGCGCCAGTGCGTTTAGACGATGTGGTCATGGCCGAAATGTTGTGGGCTTCGTACAAGGCACTTTTCACAGTGACCGCCATTTTGGGGGTGATGTTGGCGTTGGACATTAGCCACAGTTGGAAATTGTTGTTGGCATGGCCGGTGTTGTGGCTGGTGGGCATGACCTTCAGTTGCATCGCGCTGATCTTCAATGCCATGGCCAAAGGCTATGACTTTTTCACCTATTACTTCACCTTGTTTTTAACACCGATGATGTTTTTAAGCGGGGTGTTTTTCCCTAGCGACCAATTACCGCCTTGGGTGCGCGCAGTGGCAGAGTGGTTACCGCTGAGCCAGGCCATTGCATTGGTGCGTCCCTTATTCTTAGACCAATGGCCAAGTCAACCCTTGTTACATATAGGCGTATTGGCTTTGTATGCAGGTGTAGCTTGGGCCATTGCCCTGCATTTCACACGCAAACGCTTTAAAACTTAACGTTTCTCCACAAAACCCAAACACGTAAGTGGTGCGGATAATATCCGTAGCTAGGCTTCATTCAGATCAGTTTATTTATAAGTAAGAAAGTGTTTTATGAGTATTCAAACAGTAGGCATCATCGGTGCAGGCACTATGGGCAATGGCATTGCACAGGCATGTGCGGTCTCGGGTGTGAATGTGGTGATGGTCGATATAACGGAAGCCGCAGTCGCCAAAGGTATAGCAACCGTTAGCAACAGCCTAGACCGATTGATTAAAAAAGAAAAAATGACCGAGGCAGAAAAAACTTCTGCACTTGCGCGTATAAGCGGCAGCACGCAATACGAAGATTTACAAAAAGCCCAATTGGTCATTGAAGCCGCAACAGAAAACTTTGACCTCAAAGTCAAAATCTTGAAGCAAGTCGATGGCTTGCTTGCAGCTGACGTCATCGTGGCATCAAACACCTCTTCTATTTCGATCACCAAACTCGCAGCTGCCACCACGCGCGCCGACCGTTTTATTGGCATGCACTTATTTAATCCGGTACCTATGATGGCTTTGGTCGAGATCATCCGTGGCCTACAAACTTCTGACGCAACACACGACGCAGTGCATGCATTGGCCAAGCGTTTGGGCAAAAGCCCCATCACAGTCAAAAACGCCCCAGGCTTTGTGGTCAACCGTATCTTGGTGCCGATGATCAACGAAGCATTTTTTGTACTCGCTGAAGGCTTAGCAACCCCTGACGATAT
>CAIODE010000194.1 GCA_903856875.1 uncultured Burkholderiales bacterium | reverse complement strand
GTTTGCGCATGGTATACCCACCGAAAATGGCATTCGCTGCCCGTACCACGGCTGGGAATACAACGCCCAAGGCAAATGCATCCATCAGCCCAATGAGCAAGACAAGTGCGCCTTCAGAGACAAGGTCAGCACCGATGCCTACCCAGTCCAAGAAATGGGCGGCATGCTGTTTGCCTACATGGGGCCGCAGCCGCAGCCGCTTCTGCCGCGTTGGGATGGTTTTGTGGCGCAAGGCACCATTCGCATCATGGGTCGAACCATCCTGCCAATCAATTGGCTGCAGATCATGGAAAACTCTTTAGATCCGGTGCACACCGAGTGGCTGCATGGTCACCACTATGAGTTTTTAAAAGAGCAAGAGGGTGTCAAAGTCGCCATCAGCACACGCCACTTGAAAATTGATTTCAAAGAGTTTGAATATGGCATGACCAAGCACCGGCTGTTAGAGGGCCATTCAGAAGACGGCGACGACTGGAAAGTTGGACACCCTATTGTGTTTCCAAACATGCTGGCAGTTGGCAATGGCGATGAGAAGTCTCGTTATTATTCATTCCAAATGCGTGTGCCCGTAGACGATACGCATACCATGCACCTTTGGTTCAATGCTTATGTGCCACCACAGGGCGTGCAAGTGCCCAAGCATCTTCTTGAAAAAGTTCATACCTACGAGGTTCCCTTTATCGATGACAAGGGAGAGTTCATCGTTGACAACGTAGATGGACAAGACATGATGGCCTGGATTTCCCAAGGCGCCATTGCCGATCGATCATTGGAAAATTTGGGCGCCACAGACAAAGGCATTGTGATGTACCGTCGCATGTTGAAACGCGAAATGCAAAAGGTTCAAGCGGGCATCGATCCGATGGGCATCGTGCGCGACAACTCTCGCAATGAACGCATTGACCTGCCCAATGAGAAAAAGAAACACCACAACAGCGATGGCTTCACCAGTTTCATGATGCGAACGCACGCCAAATATTCTCCCATCGCAAACGACTTGTCGAAGTTGTTTGAACCTCACCTCCACACAGCCAAGTAAGCACCATGCAAATCAATGAGCTCAAACAAAGACTGATCGATGCAGGCCATATTTTGGAAAATGCAGGCCAAGGCGACTTAACCCGTGGCCATGTCTCCATTCGTCTGCCAGACGACCCCACTCACTTCATCATGAAGCCCCACAGTTATGGGTTTGATGAAATCACGCTTGAAAACATTGTGCTGTGCAACCTAGAAGGCGAAAAAGTAGGCGGTGGTGGACGCAAGCACAGTGAGGTTTACATTCACTCCGAAATTTACAAAGCCCGCCCCGAAGTGAACAGTGTCATTCACACGCACCCCACTTATGCGGTTGCACTTTCTGCGACCAGTCAAGCCTTGGAGCCCATCAGCCAACCTGCGGTTGCCTTTGCAGATGGCCTGCCCTATTTCAATGACGCCATTGACCTCATTCGCACACAAGATCTCGGCCGTGGTGTGGCCAAAGCATTGGGTTCCTGCAAAGCCGTTCTGATGCGAAACCATGGTGCCGCCATTGTGGGCCAGAATGTGGAAGAGGCCACCATTTTGGCCATCATGCTAGACAATGCTTGTCAAATACAGTTGTCCACCATGGCGGCGGGGGGCATTGGTGAAAAGTTCACGTCTGAGCAAGTGCACAAGTTGCACCATGACATTACAAGGCCTGAGCAATATGTGATTAATTTTGAGTATCTCAGAAGACGTGCCATTCGAAACATGGCATCCTAAAAACCATTTAGCCTGAACTTTGAAACTGAAACTCCGTATAGGAACTTTCCAATGCGCACCTTGAATACCCTTGTGAGCACTGTTTGTTTGGCCATCTCTTGTGGTGTCACACACGCACAAACAGTGGATGCATCCAAAACTCTTTCCATTCAAGAACTGGCCAACTACCAAGGTGCAGACCGAACCGCCAGACTCATTGAAGGTGCAAAAAGAGAAGGCAGCTTGTCTGTGTATCACGTGTACCCGGCTCTCACCAACGTGATGAATGAGTTCGGCAAGAAGTACGGAATCAAAATCAAAGCTTGGCGTGCAGGGTCAGAGGCTGTACTCCAGCGCGTGACGAGTGAGAGTCGAGGCAACAAGTTTGATGTTGATATCGTTCAAAACAATGCACCAGAAAATGAAGCTGCATTCAGGGAAAGACTTTTGCTAGAAGTGCATTCCCCCTATCAGATAGATTTATTGCCTCAGGCTGTTCCATCTCACAAACAATGGGTGGGTATCACCATTGACATTTGGACTGCAGCCTACAACACTGAAAAAATCAAAAAAGAAGACCTGCCCAAAACCTACAAAGATTTACTTGACCCTAAGTGGAAAGGTCAACTTGGCATTGAGGGCAATAATCACGCTTGGTTCGGCGCAATGATGGCCAAAATGGGGGAAGATGAAGGACAAAAACTGTTCACAAACATTGCCAATACCAATGGCATCTCCAATCGAAAAGGACATTCACTTTTGACCATGATGGTGTCTTCCGGTGAAGTTCCATTGGCACTGACGGTCTACAGCTGGAACCCCGAGCAATTGAAACAAAAGGGTGCCCCTGTAGAAGGCTTGGCATTGCAACCCTTGATGGCACAACCCAGCACCATCGCCATGCTGAAAAAATCTCCCAATCCGCATGCTGCACTATTATTCTATGACTACATGTTGAGTGAAGGTCAAAAGCAACTCTACGATCTCAAGTTTGTCCCAGCCAGCAAAAAATTCGAATTGCCCTTTCCGAAGGTGCCT
>CAIODE010000193.1 GCA_903856875.1 uncultured Burkholderiales bacterium | reverse complement strand
CGACCCTTGGCTTCGGAGGCCAATACTCTATCCACTGAGCTACAGCCGCGCCTGATTCATTGCTGAGCGTGGAGTCCGATTATGGCATGCGCCCCCTGATTTCGAGGATTTCTAAGGCCCGCCCAAAAGTCTCGGAGGTTATAATCGAAGGTTGATTCCAATCAACCGGACACATCAGTTCACTAGAGATTCATTGAGGACGCTATGAGCGACAACAGCCACGATCAAGCCCACGAAGACCACACTGGCCCGGTCAAAACCCCCAAGCAAATGTTGATGTTGAGCTTTGCCTCTTTCGTCATTCCGGTCTTCATCATCATTGGCCTGGTGTACTACGTCACCTCCGCCAACAAAACGGCCCCTGGTGGCGATACCGAGCGTGCTGTCGCAGAGCGCATTCAAAAAGTAGGCACCGTTGAAATTCGCGATGCCAACCGCCCCATGAAGGCTGGCCAAGAGGTTTACAAGGCGCAATGTGCTGCCTGCCACGAAGCGGGTCTCGCAGGTGCTCCCAAGTTTGCAGATGCAGGCGCATGGGCACCTCGCATCAAAACGGGTTACGACGCTTTGCTTAATTCTGCGCTGAAAGGCAAAAACGCCATGGGTGCACAGGGCGGCGGCGACTACAGCGACCTAGAAATTGGCCGTGCTGTTGTCTACTTAACCTCTGCAGCTGGCGGCAAGTTCAAAGAGCCCGAAGCACCCGCAGCCGAGAAAAAATAATTCAAACAGCATAGCCCTTGAATGAGGGCTTGCTTCTCTAACCGCTCGATGCAAATCAGAGCGGTTTTTTATTGGCGGCGTCGGGACTGAGGGTGTAGCCAAAACGCTTTGGCATGTCTGCAGCCATCAAGGACTCTAGCGGCCACAATGCCAGCTCCAAGCCCTCTGCCGCCTTGGCCACATCCAAGGTGTGCAGCAAGCCAAAGCCCATGGCTGTTTGAAAATACACGCGCCCTGCTTCGTCTGTGTAACAAATGTGAGCTTGCGTTTCTGGGCCCGTTTGTGCTGTCAATTTGAAATCAGAAGACAGTCGCCAAACAAAGGGCGTGGCTGCCAACTCCACATACACACGCTGTGGCCCATTTTGAAAAAACCAGGCACCCGTTGAATCTGCTGCGTAGTTGCGGTGAATGAACTCAATCAATTTTTCATGATGTAGCAAGGACCCCTTGGCACCGGGCGCACCGCTTTGAAAGCTGCCACAAGCTTGCGCAGGGTCATCTCTGAGATACCAATGGCCGCGTTCATCCAAGCCCAGCCAAGCAAAACAGTTGGGCACATTGGGCCACTTGGCCATGGCTTGTCTGACAATATCGTCCATGCTTTGGATCTTAGTGGATGTGCTGCAACAACCATTGACCCACGGCCTGTGGCATGGCTTTCAAATGCCCTGGCCACAAACCACTTGCAAAGCCAACATGACCCCCACCGTCTGGTTGCCAGAGCGTTACGTGAGCACTGACTTTGTCTGAAGTTGGCAAACTGTTTGAAGGGATGAAGGGATCGTTCTTGGCATTCAATGCCAATGCAGGCAGCGCAATGTTGCCCATGTGCTGCAAAGCCGAAGCGCGCAGCCAATAGTCGTCGGTGTTTTTAAAACCATGCAAGGGCGCTGTGAAGACATCGTCAAACCCATAAAGGTCTTGGGCGGCCATGAGTTTCTTGGCATCAAACAAGCCAGGATACTGCTTGAGTTTGGCCATGGCTTTGGGCTTCATGCTGCGCAAAAACATGCGTGTGTAAACCTGTCGGTTAAAGCCTTCACCGATAGCATGGCCACTGGCGGTCAGGTCTAAAGGTGAACAAATTGAAGCCACTGCATTGACAATTTTTTGCGCAGACTGGCCATGCTCTCCGGCCCACCGCATCAAGGCATTGCCACCCAAAGAAACGCCTGCTGCCAAAAGCCCAGGCCGATGTTGTGCATCGATCATTTGTTTGAACTTGCGCAGCACATGGTCCACCTCTTCATGATCGCCTGAGTGATAGGCACGCGGCGCCAAGTTCAAGGTACCGCTGCAACCTCTGAAGTGAGGCACGGCAATGTCGCACCCATTTTGCAATCCCCAATCGGCAAAGGCTTGAGAGTAGTGACTGCCTGAGGAGCCTTCCAAGCCATGAAACAAGACCAGCAAGGGTTTCGAAATCTGAGGCGTGTTGGCTTCACAAAAATCAACATCCACAAAGTCATCATCGGGCGCGGTCCAACGCTCACGTCGCCATTGAGGCGCCGTTGCCTCAAACCTGCGTGACCACCGTGCTGGCCAAATGGTTTGCAAATGGCCACCGGGCAACCATGAGGGTGCTGAGTAGTCTGTCAATGAAGTACTGAAGGGGTAGAGGAGACTTCTGCGGGGGCATTGGGTGTGCCCGGACTTGCATGGTGCGCCACCATGCGCCAGCCTTGCGGTGTCTTGTGATACACATTGGTGGTGAGCACATAGGCCGTTTGCGGGCCATCGGAGCCTAGCACTTCAACCCGTTCAACCAAATGGTGCATGGCACTGGCCAATGAATCGACTTTGTGAACATTCGTCGGGTGCGCTTGCACCGTGCCATTGGCAAACATGGCTTCAAAAGTGGCGCGAATGGCGCCCGAGCCAATTAAGCGTGGGCCACCCGGATGCACACACACAATTTCTTCTTCATCGGCCCAACACGCCATCAAACGCTCTATGTCGCCCTGCCTCAGTGCGTTATAAAACGCGGCCTCGATGTCGTCCGGATTGCCGCCCAATGTAGCGGCTTGAAGTTTGGCTTTGCGCATGGTGTCCTTAGCAACAAAAAACCCGGCGTGCGCCGGGTTTCAGAAAACTTGTCAGCGTGTTCAACGCCCACATTTTATTTTTTAGTGCGGAACT
>CAIODE010000192.1 GCA_903856875.1 uncultured Burkholderiales bacterium | reverse complement strand
TAAAACAGCGATTTTTGGCCTATTTTTGATCTGTCCCCAATTAATTGACTTTTAACAATATACGAAATTAATGTTGATCTGACCCCAATTAATTTTCTTGGCATTTTTGTTGCGATGCAATAAGCTCTCATTCCCGCGAAATTTCTCTAGGAGTGCGCCATGACTTCGGCTGCCGAAAAAACATCTTTGCAACAAACAGGTCTTTACGACCCGTCTCAAGAACACGACGCTTGTGGTGTGGGCTTTGTGGCCCATATCAAAGGCGCTAAAACGCATGCCATCGTGACGCAGGCTTTGAAGATTCTTGAAAACTTGGACCACCGGGGCGCGGTGGGTGCCGACAAGTTGATGGGCGATGGCGCTGGCATCTTGATTCAGTTGCCAGATGCGCTCTATAGAGAAGAGATGGCCAAGCAAGGTGTCACTTTGCCTGCCCAAGGTGAGTACGGTGTGGGCATGGTGTTCTTGCCCAAAGAGCATGCCTCCCGCATGGCTTGTGAGCAAGAACTTGAGCGTGCTGTCAAAGCCGAAGGCCAAGTGCTGATTGGCTGGCGCGATGTGCCCGTGAATCGCGACATGCCCATGTCGCCTACCGTGCGCGAAAAAGAGCCTGTGCTCAAGCAGATTTTCATTGGCCGTGGTGCAGATGTGATTGTGCAAGACGCTTTAGAGCGCAAGCTGTACGTCATTCGCAAAACAGCCAGTGCCGCCATTCAAAACTTGAAGCTGAAACACAGCAACGAGTACTACATCCCCAGCATGTCGAGCCGCACCGTGGTTTACAAGGGCTTGTTGTTGGCCGATCAAGTGGGCACCTACTACCTTGACCTGCAAGACGAGCGCTGTGTGTCTGCACTGGGCTTGGTGCACCAACGTTTCTCTACCAATACTTTCCCAGAGTGGCCCTTGGCGCACCCCTACAGATATGTAGCGCACAACGGTGAGATCAACACCGTCAAGGGCAACTACAACTGGATGAAGGCGCGTGAAGGCGTGATGTCTTCACCTGTGCTTGGCCAGGACTTGCAAAAACTCTATCCCATCAGCTTTGCTGGCCAATCCGACACGGCCACCTTTGACAACTGTTTAGAGTTGCTCACCATGGCCGGTTACCCCATCAGTCAAGCTGTGATGATGATGATTCCCGAGCCTTGGGAAAACCACAACACCATGGACGAGCGCCGCAAAGCGTTTTACGAATACCACGCAGCCATGCTTGAGCCATGGGACGGTCCTGCATCCATCGTGTTCACCGATGGCCGGCAAATTGGCGCCACTTTGGATCGCAATGGTTTGCGTCCTTCGCGCTATTGCATCACCGACGATGACATGGTCATCATGGGATCTGAGACAGGCGTGTTGCCCATTCCAGAAAGCAAAATTGTGCGCAAATGGCGTCTGCAACCCGGCAAGATGTTCCTGATCGATTTGGAACAAGGCCGCATGATCGATGACGAAGAACTCAAGTCGAACTTGGCCAGCAGCAAGCCCTACAAACAGTGGATTGAAAACCTGCGCATCAAATTGGATGACGTGAAAGAAACCACGGCCAACGCGCCTGTGTCCAACGAAACCTTGCTCGACTTGCAGCAAGCTTTTGGCACCACCCAAGAAGACATCAAGTTCTTGTTGGCCCCCATGGCGCAAGCCGGTGAAGAAGCTTTGGGCTCCATGGGCAACGACAGCCCATTGGCCGTGTTGTCCGACAAAAACAAACCGCTTTACAACTACTTCAAGCAGTTGTTTGCGCAAGTGACCAACCCACCGATTGACCCTATTCGCGAAGCCATCGTGATGTCCTTGGTGTCTTTCATTGGCCCCAAGCCCAACTTGCTCGACATCAACCAAGTGAACCCACCCATGCGCTTGGAAGTGAGCCAGCCCGTGCTCGACTTTTCTGACATGGCCAAGTTGCGCAACATCGAGCAGTCCACACATGGCAAGTTCAAGAGCGCTACATTGGACATTACTTATCCCTCAGCTTGGGGCAGCGAAGGTGTCGAAGCCAAGTTGGCATCACTTTGCGCTGAAGCGGTGGACGCTATCAAAGGTGGCCACAACATTCTGATCATCAGTGACCGCGGTGTGTCACCTACGCAAGTGGCCATTCCTGCCTTGTTGGCACTCTCTGCCATTCACCAGCATTTGGTGCGCGAAGGTTTGCGCACCACAGCCGGCTTGGTAGTTGAAACCGGTACCGCCCGCGAAGTTCATCACTTTGCGGTGTTGGCCGGTTACGGTGCAGAAGCCGTTCACCCCTACCTGGCCATGGAAACATTGCAAGCCTTGCACAAAGAGTTGCCTGGCGATTTGTCGGCCGACAAAGCCATTTACAACTATGTGAAAGCGGTCGGCAAAGGCCTGTCCAAGATCATGTCCAAAATGGGCGTGAGCACCTACATGTCTTACTGCGGTGCGCAGTTGTTTGAAGCCATCGGTATCAATACTGAAACTGTGAACAAATACTTCACCGGCACACCGACCCGAGTGCAAGGCATCGGTATTTTTGAAATTGCCGAAGAAACTTTGCGCATGCACAAAGCCGCATTTGGTACCGATCCTGTGTTGGCCACCATGCTCGATGCCGGCGGTGAATACGCATGGCGTGCCCGCGGTGAAGAGCACATGTGGACACCCGATGCCATCGCCAAGTTGCAGCACAGCACCCGTGCCAACAACTTCAGCACCTACAAAGAGTATGCCCAACTCATCAACGACCAAAGCCGTCGCCACATGACGCTGCGCGGCTTGTT
>CAIODE010000191.1 GCA_903856875.1 uncultured Burkholderiales bacterium | reverse complement strand
TGCACATGACTTGGGCGGTGCCGCAATCAAAGCAGCAGTAGAGCGAGCTGCTGCGGGTTCCAAATTCAGTGCAGAGATGGTGACTGAAGTTTTGTTTGGCAATTGCCTCATGGCCGGACAAGGCCAAGCCCCTGCGCGGCAAGCCGGTTTTAAAGGTGGCTTGCCCAAGAGTGCAGGCGCGGTCACCATGTCCAAGATGTGTGGCTCTGGCATGCGCGCGGCCATGTTTGCGCATGACATGTTGTTGGCCGGTTCACACGATGTGTTGGTGGCTGGTGGCATGGAAAGCATGACCAATGCGCCTTACCTCATGCTCAAAGGCCGCGGCGGCTATCGCATGGGCCACGACAAAATTTACGATCACATGATGCTCGATGGTTTGGAAGATGCTTACGAAGCAGGCCGCTCCATGGGCACCTTTGGCGAAGACTGCGCTGCCAAGTACAGCTTCACGCGCGCTGAGCAAGATGCCTTTGCCATTGCCAGCGTCGAGCGCGCCAAAGCGGCTACGGCATCGGGCGCTTTCCAAGCCGAGATCACACCCGTCACGGTTAAAACACGAGCAGGCGAAACCGTCGTGTCTGTGGACGAAGGCCCAGGTAAAGTGAAATTAGACAAAGTGACAAGCTTGAAGCCAGCGTTTAAAAAAGACGGCACCATCACAGCGGCATCAAGTTCTTCCATCAACGACGGTGCCGCTGCCTTGGTCATGATGCGCCAAAGCACCGCTGACAAATTGGGTTGCAAACCATTGGCGCGCATCGTGAGACATGCCACCCACGCACAAGAACCCGAATGGTTTGCCACTGCCCCAGTAGGCGCCACCCAAAAAGCCTTGGCCAAAGCCGGCTGGCAAGTGAGCGATGTCGATTTGTGGGAAGTCAACGAAGCCTTTGCCGTGGTGCCCATGGCGCTCATGAAAGAGTTGAATGTTTCGCATGACAAAGTGAACGTGAATGGCGGCGCTTGTGCCTTGGGTCACCCCATCGGCGCATCGGGCGCCCGCATCATGGTCACGCTCATTCACGCGCTCAAAGCACGGGGTTTGAAAAAAGGCTTGGCCACTTTGTGCATTGGCGGCGGTGAAGGTACCGCTGTGGCCCTCGAAATCATTTAAGAACAATCATGCTGCTATCTACCGACCAAGAAATGGTGCGCGATGCGGTCCGCGCTTTTGCCAAAGAAGAGCTCTGGCCCAACGCGCATGCATGGGACAAGTCGCATGAGTTCCCAAAGGCAGCCCACAAAGGCTTGGCAGCTTTGGGCGCCTATGGCATTTGCGTGCCTGAATCATTGGGCGGTGCCAATTTAGACTACCTCACGCTGAGCTTGGTGCTCGAAGAAATTGCGGCAGGCGATGGCGGTGTGAGCACCACCATCAGCGTGACCAACTGTCCTGTGAACGCCATCCTCATGCGTTATGGCAACGATGCACAGCAAAAGAAATGGCTCACACGTTTGGCGCAAGGCGAATTGTTGGGCTTGTTTTGTTTGACAGAACCGCACGTGGGCTCAGATGCCTCGGCCATCAGAACAACAGCCACGCGCAAAGGCGATGCGTATGTGCTCAATGGCGTGAAGCAGTTTATTACCAGTGGCAAATATGGCGATGTGGCCATTGTGTTGGCTGTGACCGACAAAGGCGCTGGCAAAAAGGGTATGAGTGCATTCATCGTGCCCACGAGCACACCTGGCTATGTGGTGGCGCGCTTAGAAGACAAGATAGGTCAACACTCAAGCGACACCGCGCAAATCAATTTTGAAAATTGCGAAGTGCCCGTTGAAAACTTGATCGGGCAAGAAGGCGAAGGTTACAAGATTGCCTTGTCTGCGCTAGAAGGTGGGCGCATCGGCATTGCCGCACAAAGCATTGGCATGGCGCGCAGCGCCTTGGAAGTGGCCATTGAGTATGCCAAGCAGCGCGAGAGTTTTGGCACGGCCATCATCAACCACCAAGCCGTAGGCTTTCGCTTGGCCGAGTGCGCCACGCAATTGGAAGCCGCGCGCCAACTGATGTGGCATGCGGCCACTTTGCGCGATGCTGGCTTGCCTTGTTTGAAAGAAGCCGCTATGGCCAAGTTGTTTGCCAGCGAAACCGCAGAGAAAGTTTGCAGCGCGGCCATTCAAACTTTGGGCGGCTACGGTGTCGTCAGCGACTTTCCGGTGGAAAGAATTTACCGCGACGTGCGCGTGTGCCAAATTTACGAAGGCACCAGCGACGTGCAAAAGATCATCATTCAAAGGGCCTTGGCTTGACACTGCCTGCGCTCAATGTGTGCCCCTGTGGTGGCGCGTCCACTGCCATGAAGGGCAAGGGCGTTGTGCTGGCTTTGGCAGATTGTTGCGGCCGATTCATTGAACAAGGCCAACTGCCGCCAGATGCTTTGTATCTGATGCGTTCAAGGTACACCGCCTTTGTTTTAGAAAATGAAGCCTACCTGTTGCGCACGTGGCAAGCCGCATTCAGACCCAGTAGCCTTGCGTTTGAGGCAGGCGCCAAATGGCTGGGCCTTGAGATCAAAGACTTTGTGCAGACGGGCGTGAAAGAAGGCCATCAAACTGCAGAGGTTGAATTTGTAGCGCGCGTACGGGTGGCTGGCAAAGCCAATCGCTTGCACGAGCGCAGTCTTTTTGTGTGTGAAGAAGGGCAGTGGCAATATACGACCGCTGTGAACATGGCATCATGAATTTTCAAGCGGTACTCTTTGATTGCGATGGCGTGCTGGTCGACAGCGAGCCGATCACCAACGCCGTGTTGCGAGACATGCTGGAAGAGCGAGGCTGGATCATGTCCAGCGAAGATTGCTTTCGCTACTTTGTGGGCAAAGCCGTGAAAGATCACAAAGCAGAAATTGAAGCACGTACCGGTTTGCCTTTGACCGAAGAATGGCTGCACGCTTTCAGATTGCGGCGCAACGATGCGCTTCAAGCAGGGCTGCAAGTGATGGGCGGTGCGCACGAAGCCATCGCTTCAGCTCACGAGTTGACTCAGGGTGCCATTGCCTGTGCTTCGGGTGCCGACCGATTCAAAGTAGAGATGCAGCTGTCGCATGTCGAGCTCATGCCGTATTTTGAAGGGCGCATTTTCAGTGGCCATGAAATGGCTCGCACGAAGCCCGCGCCCGATGTGTATTTGGCTGCGGCTGCGCACCTCGAATGCGATCCTGCCCACTGCTTGGTCATAGAAGACAGTACTGCAGGCATTGAGGCCGGTGTGGCGGCTGGCGCTACCGTATGGGCCTTGTGCACAGACCAGAGTTTGGCGCCTGTGTTGCTGGAAGCGGGCGCTTCCAAATTGTTCCCTCACATGGGTGTTTTGCCAGAGCTTTGGCGCAGCGCTTTTTCACAGTTACAAGAACGCTAGGCCATCCTTGGTCTCGTCCTAGCGCATCAGGAGATTTCAAACATGTCGGTGCTTCAAACCCAGCTCAATAGCCGCTCTGCGGATTTCGTGGCCAACGCCGCCGCATTGCAGGGCGTCGTGGATGACCTTCGCGTGCAATTGAAAAAGTCTGCAGCAGGGGGTGGCGAAAAAGCTCGAGCCAAACATGTGGCACGCGGCAAGTTGCCACCGCGCGAACGTGTGCAAATGTTGCTTGACCCTGGCACGCCCTTTTTAGAGTTGGCACCCTTGGCTGCACATGCCATGTACCTGAACAAAGAAGGCATCGAAGACGCACCCTGTGCGGGCATGATTGCCGGCATTGGCCGCGTCAATGGTGTGGACTGCATGATTGTGTGCAACGACGCCACCGTGAAGGGCGGCACCTATTACCCCATGACCGTCAAGAAGCATTTGCGGGCGCAAGAAGTGGCGCAGCAAAACAACTTGCCCTGCATTTACTTGGTCGATTCGGGCGGTGCCAATTTGCCCAACCAAGACGAAGTGTTTCCAGACCGCGATCACTTTGGCCGCATCTTTTACAACCAAGCCAACATGAGTGCCTTGGGCATTCCGCAAATAGCGGTGGTCATGGGCAGTTGCACTGCGGGCGGTGCTTACGTGCCAGCCATGAGCGACGAAACCATCATTGTTAAAAACCAAGGCACCATCTTTTTGGGTGGCCCCCCTTTGGTCAAAGCGGCTACGGGCGAAGTGGTCAGTGCAGAAGATTTGGGTGGCGGCGATGTGCACACGCGCTTGTCGGGCGTGGCCGATCATTTGGCGCAAAACGATGCGCATGCCTTGGCCTTGGCGCGACAAGCGGTGGGTTCGCTCAATCGCCAAAAAAATAGTCAACTGAAACTTCGTGAACCTGCGGCGCCTTTGTTCGATGCCAAAGAAATCTATGGCGTGATTCCCGCTGACAGCCGCAAGCCCTACGACGTGCGCGAAATCATTGCGCGCATTGTGGACGGCAGCGAGTTTGCAGAATTCAAAGCGCGCTTCGGGGCCACGCTGGTGTGTGGCTTTGCGCACATTGAAGGCATGCCTGTGGGCATCATTGCCAACAACGGCATTTTGTTTTCTGAGTCGGCGCTCAAGGGTGCGCATTTCATTGAGCTGTGCTGCCAACGCAAAGTGCCTTTGGTGTTTTTGCAAAACATCACTGGCTTCATGGTGGGTCGCAAATACGAAAGCGAAGGCATTGCGCGCAATGGCGCCAAGATGGTCACGGCTGTGGCCACGGCCAAAGTGCCCAAGTTCACCATCATCATTGGCGGCAGTTTTGGCGCTGGCAACTACGGCATGTGCGGTCGCGCCTTTGGTCCGCGTTTCTTGTGGATGTGGCCTAACGCGCGCATTTGCGTGATGGGCGGTGAGCAGGCCGCAGGCGTGTTGGCCACCGTGAAGCGCGACGGCATAGAAGCCCGCGGCGGCGCATGGAGTGCCGAAGAGGAAGCGTCTTTCAAACAACCCATTTTGGATCAGTTTGGCGCGCAGTCGCATCCGTATTACGCCAGTGCGCGTTTGTGGGACGACGGTGTGATTGACCCTGCAGATACACGCCGTGTGTTGGCGTTGGGTTTGTCTGCATCTTTGAATGCGCCCATTGAAGACACCAAGTTCGGCATTTTCCGCATGTGATGGTTGAGAAAGAACAACATGACCTACACCTTTGACAACATCTACACCACACCCGAGCACACACTGCTGCGTGATCAAGTGGCCAAGTTCATTTCGCGCGAAGTAGAGCCCTATGCGCAAGCTTGGGAAGAAGAAGGCATGGTGCCGCGCGAGGTGCTGCGCAAAATGGGCCAAGCGGGTTTGCTGGGTTTGATGTACGACCCCGAGCTAGGTGGTGGTGGCGCCGATGCCATGGCCAACTTGGTGTTTGCTGAAGCCTTGTCGCAGTCGACGTTTGCAGGCTTCATCATTACTGTGTTGGTGCATACCGACATGGCCAGCCCGCACTTGCACCATGCGGGCACGGCGGCGCAAAAGGCCAAGTACATGCCGCGCATTACAACAGGTGAGTGCATCACAGCGGTGGGTGTGTCGGAACCTGGCGCGGGCTCAGACGTGGCGGGTATTCGAACCACGGCCAAGCGCGATGGTGACCATTGGGTGCTCAATGGCACCAAGATGTTCATCACCAATGGCGT
>CAIODE010000190.1 GCA_903856875.1 uncultured Burkholderiales bacterium | reverse complement strand
TTCCAGTAAGCCACTTGTGGTTGTTGGCCATAGGCATAGCGTCCCATTGAGTCTGAATGGTTGCAAATGTGTTGGGGGTTAAAGCCATCCAAAAACTGAAAAGGACCGTAATCAAGGGTGAGCCCTAGGATGCTCATGTTGTCGGTGTTCATCACACCATGACAGAAACCAACGGCCTGCCACTGCGCCATCAAAGTTGCGGTGCTCAGTGTGACCTTTTCCAAGAGCTGGGCATAGGGGTTGGAGGAAGCCATGCTATCTGCCTGAAAGTGGTGCGAAATGACGAAATCTGTCAACTGCTTCAGATGCTCAATGCCATTGGGCGAGGCGTGGTTTGCAAAATGTTCGAAGTGCCCAAATCGAATGAAGCTGGGGGCAGTTCTGGTCACAATGGCTGCTGATTCAAGTTCTTCACGCAGCACGGGCAGAGGGGAGCCGGTTAAACAGAGCGCCCGCGTCGTGGGAATTCCCAATCCCGCCATAGCCTCGCTGCAGAGGTACTCTCGAATGCTGGAACGTAAAACGGCGCGCCCATCGCCCATTCTGGAGTAGGGCGTCTTGCCGGCGCCCTTGAGTTGTATCTCTACGGCGCCTTTGGGGCTGGCATATTCCCCTAGGCTCAATGCGCGGCCATCGCCCAATTGACCCGCCCATTGCCCAAATTGGTGCCCACTGTAGACGCTGGCTCGGGGTTCCATGCCCTCCCATAAGCCATTGCCACTGAAAACAGCCAAGCCTTCGTTGCCTTTCAGCCACTCATCAGGCAGCCCCAAATCTTGCCCTAATTTGAAATTTTGGGCGACCCAGCTAGGTTCCGGTACGGGTGATGGCATCACCTCCGTCGTGAAGCTAGGCCCAAGTGAATTCAGTCGATTGATCCAAGTCATGTGGGTATTGTCATCGTCTTTGGATGCACCTGTTGCAGCACTGGTTTTGAGGGGCCGTCTGGCAGACGTGCTAAAAAGCGGTCTATTGCAATTTTTAGAGGTGTTTATGTTTGGACTTATGCAACAGCAGTCTTTGCTGATTTCTTCCTTGATTGAATTTGCCAACCGGCACCATGGCGACGGCGAAGTTGTTTCAAGGCGAGTGGAGGGTGATATTCACCGTTACACATGGGCTGATGTTGCAAATCGATCCAGACAGATGGCCAATGCCTTAGATGGCTTGAAATTGGCCCAAGGCGCGCGCGTCGCCACTTTGGCATGGAATGGCTACAGGCACCTGGAACTTTATTTTGGTGTCAGCGGATCAGGCCGCGTGCTGCACACTTTGAATCCGAGGTTGCACCCTGATCAGGTGATTTGGATTGCCAACCATGCAGAAGATGAAATTCTTTGCTTTGACATGACCTTTCTGCCTTTGGTGCAAGCCGTTTATGCCAAATGCACCACGATCAAACGCTGGGTGGCCATGTGCGACGAAGACAAGTTGCCCACGGACTCGGGCATTCCCAATTTAAGCAGCTATGAATCCTTGATTGCAGGCCAATCAACGCATTACACATGGCCGCAACTGGATGAAAACACGGCTTCAAGCATGTGTTACACCAGTGGCACAACGGGCAATCCGAAAGCAGCGCTTTACAGCCACCGCGCTACCCTCTTGCATGCCTATGCCGCGGCTTTGCCTGATGTGATGTGCATCTCAGCGCGTGATTCCATTTTGCCGGTCGTGCCCATGTTCCATGTGAATGCCTGGGGCATCCCCTACAGTGCGGCCATGACAGGTGCGAAATTGGTATTTCCGGGCCCTGCTTTGGATGGCAAATCGATCTATGAATTGATCGAAGCGGAGAAGGTGACCTTCGCAGCCGGTGTGCCCACCGTATGGCAAATGTTGCTCAGCCACATGAAACCCCATGGTTTGAATTTCTCGTCTTTAAAGCGAACGGTCATTGGGGGCTCTGCTTGTCCGCCTGCCATGATTGATGCATTCCGTGAGTCTTATGGTGTTGATGTTTTGCATGCTTGGGGCATGACCGAAATGAGCCCCCTTGGCACGCTGTGCACCTTGAAGAACAAGCACCTCGATTTGCCCGAAGAGGCGCAAATGAAATTGCGACTGAAGCAAGGAAGGGCCATCTTTGGTGTGGACATGAAAATTGTGAATGAGGCCGGAGAGTCCTTGCCGCACGATGGCAAAACGTATGGCGATTTGTTGGTCAAGGGCCCTTGGATCATTCGGGAGTACTACAAACAAGAAGGGCCTTCTCCGCTTTTGGATGGCTGGTTTCCAACAGGCGATGTGGCCACCATTGACGAAGATGGCTTCATGCAAATTACAGATCGCAGCAAGGATGTGATCAAGTCTGGCGGGGAATGGATCAGCTCGATTGACATCGAGAACATTGCCATGGCGCATCCCGAAATCGTGATGGCCGCGTGCATTGGCATGCCGCATCCGAAATGGGACGAGCGGCCTGTGGTGTGTGTGGTGAAAAAACCGGGTGCCGAACTCTCAGCCGCAGATTTGCTGAAGTTTTATGAGGGCAAAACGGCCAAATGGCAGATCCCTGACGATGTTATTTTTGTGGATGCAATACCCTTAGGCGCGACAGGGAAAATGTTAAAGACCAAGTTGAGAACCCAGTTGGCTGACTACAAATTGCCAAACCTCTGATTGAAATCAACTAGCAGGTTTTTTGAGCTTTTTTTTGCAAGGCTTTAGTCTCGTGTGTGATAGCGCCTAGGGCAAACCCCGACCGAAAGCGCTGACAAAACAGTTACGCTGACAGGGTTATATTTTTTCATAACTGTTGGAGCTAAATATGAAATTTGCAGTTCGTTCTATTGCTGTTGCCGCATTGGCAATGTCTGCGTTGGGTGCTTTTGCTCAAAAAGGCGAAACAGTCAAGATTGCATGGATTGACCCCTTGTCAGGCCTCATGGCACCTGTGGGCAATAACCAGCTCAAAAGTTTTCAGTTTTTCGCAGAAAAGTACAGTGCGATCAACAAGGCTGGTGTCAAATTTGAAGTGGTCGGTTTTGACAACAAATTGAGCCCTGCAGAAAGTTTGAATGTTCTGAAAGCTGCCACAGACCAAGGCATTCGCTACATCACACAGGGCAATGGTTCTGGTGTTGCCGGTGCTTTGATTGAAGCCGTCAGCAAATACAACGAGCGCAATCCTGGCAAAGAAATCATTTTCTTGAACCACTCAGCAGTGGATCCTGACTTTACCAACAGCAAGTGCAACTACTGGCACTTCCGTTTTGACGCAGACACCTCCATGAAAATGGAAGCCCTGACGACCTTCATGAAAGATCGTCCTGAAACGAAGAAAATCTTCTTGTTGAATCAAAACTATTCACACGGTCATCAAGTGGCCAAGTTCTTCAAAGAAGGTATCAGCCGCAAGCGTCCTGATGTACAAATCGTGGGTGAAGATTTGCACCCCTTGGCTCAAGTTCGCGATTTCGCCCCTTACATTGCCAAAATCAAAGCCTCTGGTGCTGATACAGTTGTGACGGGTAACTGGGGTTCTGACTTGGCCTTGTTGGTCAAGGCTGCCAATGAAGGTGGTTACAACGGCACCTTTTACACTTACTACACAGGCGTAACAGGTACGCCCACAGCTTTGGGCAAAAATGGCGAAGGCCGAGTTTTCCAAATTGCCTACGGCCACTACAAAATGGGTGGTCAGATGGACAAATGGCAAGAAGAGTTCAAAGCCAAGTTCAACGACGACTTTTACACCGGTTCTGTTCACAGTATTTTCGCCACCTTGGGTGATGCGATGGCCAAAGCCAAGTCCACCGACCCTGTGAAAGTGGCTGCCGCTTTAGAAGGTTTAAAAACCACCAGCGTTTTCAATGGTGAAATTGAAATGCGCAAAACTGACCACCAGTTGCAACAGCCTCTTTACCTCACGGTCTGGAGCAAAGTTGATAAAAAATACAACTACAGCGTTGAAAACACAGGCATGACTTTGATCCCTGTGAAAGAGTTTCCATCCTACGTTTCTAGCACGCCCACAAGCTGCCAGATGAAGCGTCCAGGCTAATTGAAGTGAGTTTCGAGTAGGGCCCGCTCCTCTGGGGGGTGGGCCCTTCTTTTTTGATGTGGCTTGCCATGGTTGGCAGAAGGTAGTTTTTTATGGAGTTCTTCATCATCTCCATGCTCAATGGATTGAGCTATGGGTTGTTGCTTTTTATGCTGAGTTCAGGGCTCACGCTGATTTTCAGCATGATGGGCGTCTTGAATTTTGCACACGCATCTTTTTACATGATTGGGGCCTATTTTGGATTCACCCTCACCAATGTGATTGGGTTTTGGCCGGCGCTCATCATTGCGCCTTTTTTAGTCGGTGCGTGTGGCGTTATTTTTGAACGCATCACCCTGCGCAAAGTTCACAAATTTGGCCACGTCCCCG
>CAIODE010000189.1 GCA_903856875.1 uncultured Burkholderiales bacterium | reverse complement strand
CTTGAATTCACCGTTTTGAGAAGCTTACCTGTCTCAGCAATTTCTAATGGGGGAAGCGGTGTAGCCAGTTTGCTTTCTAAGGCTAATTTTTCGGCTTCTAACGTCGCTATTTTTTGATCTGTCTGCTCTATCGATTTTTTCAAAGGCTTAAGAAGAGCTGATTTCTGTTGACGTATCAGAGAGTCTTCCTTTTTTTGCTCTGGCGTCCGGTTGGCTATCTTAGTCACTGGTTTTTGAGCCTCAGTCATCACAGCAGCCGGGGCCACCACTGGCGCATCTGCCACATTGTTTTTCGCTTCCTCACGCAAGCGTTTGGATTCTTCTAACAAATAGCGCTGGTAATCGTCTAGGTCACCATCAAAAGGTTTGATTTCTCCGCGTCCAACCAACCAAAACTCATCACAAACGGCACGCAACAAGGCTCGATCGTGGCTTACCAACATCACGGTGCCTTCAAACTCGTTCAAGGCCATGGACAAAGCCTCACGCGTGGCCAAATCCAAGTGGTTGGTAGGCTCATCCAGTAACAGAAGGTTAGGGCGCTGCCACACAATCATGGCCAACACCAGCCTGGCTTTTTCACCGCCACTCATGGAGCCCACGTTTTGCTTGACCATGTCACCGGTGAAGTTGAAAGTGCCTAAAAAATTTCGCAGATCTTGTTCTCGAGAAGACTGTCCCGGTGTAGCGCCCAGTTCTTTGACCAAGCGAATCATGTGTTCTAGCGGATTGTCGGCGGGGTGCAAGACGTCCAGCTCTTGTTGTGCGAAATAGCCAATGTTCAGGCCCTTGCCCTCAGTCAGTTCGCCAGACAAAGCCTTGATGCTGCGGGCAATGGTTTTGACCAAAGTAGATTTGCCTTGCCCGTTGGCACCCAAGATGCCGATGCGCTCGCCCGCCAAAACAGATTTGTTGACTTGCTTCACAATGACTTTGTCGATGCCATCGACTGAATAGCCCAAATTGGCATCGGTGATGGCCAGCATGGGATTGGGTAAGTTTTGGGGTTCTTTGAATTCAAAGGTGAAATCGGCATCCGCCAGAACGGGTGCAATTTTTTCCATGCGTTCCAGCGCCTTGACGCGACTTTGAGCTTGTTTGGCTTTGCTGGCTTTGGCCTTGAATCGGTCAATGAACTTTTGCAAATGAGCAATTTTGTCTTGCTGCTTTGAGAACGAAGCTTGTTGCAACTCAAGTTGCTGTGATCTCAGGGTTTCAAAAGCGCTGTAATTGCCTCCGTATCGATTGAGCTTTGCATGTTCAATGTGCAGCGTGACATCAGTCACGGCATCTAGAAATTCTCGGTCGTGGCTGATGACGACCATGGTGCCCATGTAGCGTTTAAGCCAAGCTTCAAGCCAAACCAAGGCGTCCAAGTCCAAGTGGTTAGTGGGTTCGTCCAAAATAAGCAAGTCGGAGGGGCACATTAGCGCACGTGCCAATTGAAGTCGCATTCGCCAGCCGCCTGAGAAGCTGTTCACCGGATGATCCAATTCAGCTGTTCGGAACCCCAAACCCAAAATCAAAGATTGAGCTCTGGGTACAGCGTCGTGTTCGCCAGCATCGGCTAAGTCAACGTGAGCATGTGCCATGGCCATGCCATCTTCAGAAAGTTCTGCTGCATGCAGCACGGCACGCAACTCAGCCAATTTTGTATCGCCTCCTAGAACAAAAT
>CAIODE010000188.1 GCA_903856875.1 uncultured Burkholderiales bacterium | reverse complement strand
GTCTTCCACATGCGTCAGAAAGCGACGGCCCAAAGAGCCACCGGGATGTGAGCGCGCAAAGTCTTCTGCTTTGAAGCCACGAGCGTCTAGCAGCGCAACGGCCAAAGCATCACCTAAAGCCAATTGCGCCGTGGTGCTGGCAGTGGGTGCCAAATTCAAAGGACAAGCCTCTTTGTCGACACTGCTGTCCAAAACCACATCGGCGTGTTTGGCCAGTGCCGAGTTCATGCCGCCTGTCATGGCAATCAGGGGCACGCCTTGTCGCTTCAAGACGGGCAGGATGGAAACGAGCTCATCGCTTTCGCCGCTGTTGGAGATGGCCAGCACCACGTCGACGGCTTTGATCATGCCGAGGTCGCCATGGCTGGCCTCGCCGGGGTGAACAAACATGGCAGGCGTGCCTGTAGAGGCCAAGGTGGCTGCAATCTTGGAGCCAATGTGCCCGCTCTTGCCCATGCCGGTGACCACCACGCGACCTTTGACGTTGAGCATCATTTGAACGGCTTGTGCAAAGCGCGAGTCCAAACGGGATTTGAGTCCTATCAGGGCTTGTGCCTCAATGTCCAAAGTCTCGCGAGCGAGTTGGAGGGCTTGGTCTGGGTTGAATGACATGGGCTTATTTTAGCGAGTGATGGCCGAAAGCGTGACTATGATGGTGGTTTCGACCGGTTGTCGTCGTGGAGTGAGTGTGATGAGTCAAGGATTGGGTTCAATGAAGGGTGGGCGGGCAAGTGGTGCCAACGATGAAATGGCTTTGTCGGTCAACGACTATTTAAGAAACAACATTCGCACCGTGCCCGATTGGCCGGTAGCGGGCGTGCAGTTTCGAGACATCACGCCCCTGCTCCAAAATCCAAGGGTGTTTCGCGTCTTGATAGATGCCTTTGTCCATCGCTACATGTCACCCGCCATGCGCCCTGATGTGGTGGCCGGCCTCGATGCGCGCGGCTTTATTTTGGGGGCTGTGGTGGCCTATGAATTGAACGTTGGCTTTGTCCCTGTGCGCAAAAAAGGAAAGTTGCCTTTCACCACGGTGGAAGAAACCTATGAATTGGAATACGGCACCGCCACCGTTGAATTGCACACCGATGCGGTCAAGCCAGGTCAGCGAGTCTTGTTGATTGATGATTTGATTGCCACAGGTGGCACCATGATGGCGGGCATGAAGCTTCTGGAGAAACTGGGCGCTGAAGTGATTGAAGGCGCGGCCATTGTGGACTTGCCTGAGCTAGGCGGCTCAGAAAAACTGAGGGCCGCAGGATTGCCCTTGTTCACATTGGTGAACTTTGGGGGGCATTGAAACTGAAGTCCCCATGCAGCGATGCACAACGGGCTTGGCTACTGAAGCGTTGAATTAAGCGTTGAACTGAAGTGCCGCCAAGCCTGCATAGACACCGCCCATTTCAACCAGCGCCGCATGCTTGCCTTGCTCTACCAAACGGCCATGCTCTAAGACCAAAATGTTGTCAGCTTGTTGCACAGTGGCAAGGCGGTGTGCAATGACCAAGGTGGTTCGACCGCGCATGGCCGACTCCAAAGCGGCTTGAACCATGCGCTCACTGTGTGCATCCAAGGCGCTGGTGGCTTCGTCTAGCAGCAAGAGCGGTGGATTTTTGAGCATGGCGCGCGCAATGGCAATGCGTTGACGTTGGCCCCCAGATAAACGCACGCCGCGCTCACCCAGAAAGGTGTTGTAACCCTCGGGCAAGTCGACAATGAACTCGTCGGCGAAGGCAGCCACTGCTGCAGCCTGAACCTCTTCGTCGCTTGCGCCTGGCTTGCCATAACGGATGTTGTCCATGGCACTGCTTGAAAAAAGGACGGGCTCT
>CAIODE010000187.1 GCA_903856875.1 uncultured Burkholderiales bacterium | reverse complement strand
GTGAACAGCTTTTAACCGACCCTGAACAAGCCGCCGATTTTGTGAAGCGCACCCAGCTCGACGCTCTGGCCATTGCCCTGGGTACCAGCCACGGCGCCTACAAATTCACGCGCAAGCCCACGGGCGACATTTTGGCCATTGACCGCATTCAAGCCATTCACAAGCGCATTCCCAACACACATTTGGTCATGCACGGCTCTTCCAGCGTGCCGCCAGATTTGTTGGCCATCATTCGCGAATTTGGCGGCAACATGAAAGAGACCTACGGCGTGCCCGTGGAAGAAATTCAAAAGGCCATCAAGTTCGGTGTGCGCAAGGTCAACATCGACACCGACATCCGTTTGGCCATGACCGCTGCTGTGCGCAAATTCATGGCGCAAAACCCTGATAAATTTGATCCCCGCGAATGGCTAAAGCCTGCGCGTGAAGCGGCCAAACAAATTTGCAAGCAACGCTACATTGAGTTTGGCTGCGTTGGCCAGGCTTCCAAAATCAAGAGTCACAGCTTGCAAGTGGTTGCTGCCCAATATGCAAAAGGTGAGTTGGCACAAGTTGTTCACTGAAATTGGCTCGATAATGCAGACACTATGACGACCGTTTCTGCATTGCACACTTCCGCTCTCACGTCCCTCACCTTGCTCGCTCGAGGCAAGGTGCGAGACAACTATGCAGTAGGTACCGATCGCATTTTGATGGTCGCCTCCGACCGCATCAGTGCCTTTGACGTCATCATGGGCGAGCCCATTCCAGGCAAGGGCGTGTTGCTCACGCAAATGGCTTTGTACTGGTTCGACAAACTCGGCCCCAAAGGTTTGAACCTCTGCCCCATTCACCTCACTGGCGATGCACCCGAGAGTGTGGTCAGTGCCGCCGAAGTGCCCCAAGTTCAAGGCCGCTCCATGTTGGTCAAGCGTTTGAAACCACTGCCTGTTGAGGCCGTGGTGCGCGGCTATTTGGCCGGCAGCGGTTGGAAGGAATACCAAGAAGGCCAAGCCGTATGTGGTGTGAAGTTACCGGCTGGTTTGAAGAACGCCAGTAAATTGCCTGAGCCTATTTACACACCCGCAGCCAAAGCCGCTGTGGGTGAGCATGATGAAAACATCACATTTGAAAAAACGGTGGACATGATTGGCCTCGATTTGGCCACACGCATCAAAGACATCAGCATTGCCATTTACAAAGCCGCCAGTGCCATTGCCGCCAAAAAAGGCATCATCATTGCCGATACCAAATTTGAATTTGGTTTAGACACAGACGGCACTTTGGTGTTGATGGACGAGGTGCTCACGCCCGATTCATCGCGCTACTGGCCAGCAGAAAGTTATGTGGAAGGGGTGAACCCACCCAGTTACGACAAGCAGTTTTTGCGTGATTGGCTTGAAAGTAATTTGGTCAATGGCAAACCTTGGGACAAAACGCCGCCTGCTCCTCGTTTACCCCGTGAGGTGATTGAAAAGACCTCGGCAAAATACGAAGAAGCGCTGCAGCGTTTAACGCGTTAATTTCGCAGTCGCTTCTAATCTGGGAGAAGCTTTTCATGATCAGTTTGTTTCGCTCAGCGTCTGAGCTCATGGTGCAGTACGCGCACTATCACCGCGACCGCCGCAACATCGTCACTCATTTGGTGGGCATCCCCTTGATTGTGTTGTCCATTGGCATGTTGCTGTCTTTGATCTCATTTGACATCGCGGGCAATATGGTTAGCTTGGCTTGCATGCTTTGGGCACTTTCAACCCCTTGGTATCTATCTCGTGGTAATTTGCTTTTAGGCCTTGCCACCAGCTTGGTGAATGGCGCTCTGATTGCTTTGGCTCATACGCCCGATGCTGCAACGGGCTGGGGCCTGACTGCGCTGTATGACGCTGCTTGGTTTCCAGGCTTGGTTGTGTTTGTGATCGGCTGGATCATTCAGTTTGTTGGCCACATCTTCGAAGGTCGCAAACCGGCGTTTGTAGACGATGTGGTGGGCCTGTTGGTGGGCCCCATGTTTGTGGTGGGTGAGGTCTTGATGATGGCCGGCATGCTTCGCGGCATGCACAGCCTCATTGAGGCACAGGCGGGCGCTACGCGCTAATTAATCAGCACCAAGTGCTGATCAATTCAGCATCATGCTGAGCTTGCGACGATAACTCGAGACCATGGCCGCTTGTGGGTCTTCTTGCACCGCACTTTTGCCCATGAGTTCAATGCCGCCTGCTGACTTACCCGTGTGATCGTTGCCGCCTTTGGACGCGACCGGTGTGAGCAACTCCAACAAGCCGACCATGGTTTTGCGCGCTGCTTCGTCATTCCATTTTTTGTCGCGCATGATAATTTCTAAGAGTTCGTCCATGGCGCCGGTCCAATCGTCGCTGGCCAGCAGCACACGTGCTTTGGCGAAGCGGGCGTCGAAGTCGCGTTTGTTGGCGGCAATGAGCTGGTCAAACTTTTCCAATGGCCATTGACCCATGGGATCGGTGGTGACAAATGCCATGGCATCGAGCCACTGCTTCAAAGCCTCAAAGCGCAGTTTGAGCGGAATTTGAGACAAGCACGGTTTGAGCACGGTGCCCGCGGTTTCGAGTTGACCCATGCTGATGAGCAGTTTGACCAAGTCAAAGCGTGCATCGTCGTTTTCTGGGTTGGCTTCAAGGGCCTCTAGCAATTTGGCTTGTGCGGTTTCTAAATCGCCCGATTCCATCAGGGCTTCGGCTTCTTGCACCTCGGCCTCGGCCAAGACTTCGTTTTCGCCTGGCACATGTTTGTCGAGGAATTCGCGCAATTTGCCCTCGGGCACCGCACCCATGAAACCGTCAACGGGCTGGCCGTTTTTAATCAACACGCAGGTGGGGATGCTTCGAATGCCAAAGGCAGCAGCCAGTTGCTGCTCTTGGTCAGAGTCAATTTTGACCAACTTGAAGCGGCCCCCATAGGCAACTTCCACCTTTTCTAAGAGGGGACCCAAGGTTTTACAGGGACCACACCAAGGGGCCCAAAAGTCGACCAAGACAGGGGTGGTCATGGAGGCTGCAATGACCTCGGTTTCAAATGTTTCTACGGTGACATCAATCATATTTACCAGACCTATGGCCTAAACCTTAAAATTCAAGGATTCAACTGAAATTCAGTTGAGACAATTTTCTTTAACGCTTCATTAAAGCCAAACATGCCAAACACAGCATCCAAAGCCAAAACACGCATTGGCGTGGTCATGGGATCCAGTTCAGACTGGGACACGATGCAACACGCAGTGCAGATTCTCCAACAATTTGATGTTGAACATGAGTTGCAGGTGCTTTCTGCCCACAGAATGCCAGACGAAATGTTCACCTATGCCGAAACAGCCATGGTTCGGGGCCTGTTTGCCATCATTGCAGGTGCCGGCGGCGCAGCGCATTTACCTGGCATGCTAGCGGCAAAAACAGTGGTGCCGGTGCTGGGCGTACCCGTGCCCAGCAAACACTTGCAAGGCGTCGACTCCCTGCACAGCATTGTGCAAATGCCCAAAGGCATTCCTGTGGCCACCTTTGCCATTGGCGCAGCAGGTGCGGCCAATGCCGCCTTGTTTGCGGTGGCCATGCTGGCGCAAAGCGATGCCGTTTTGCAGTCTAAGTTGGAAAAATTCAGAAAAGATCAAACAGCTGTGGCGAAAGCCATGACGCTGCCACCCTTAGGTGGTGCATGAGTGGCATGACAAATTCAGTTTCTTTGTTGCCAGGCGGAAATGCCACTTCTTCAGCTTCTGCTTCCCCCGAACCGCTTACTTTGGGGGTGATGGGCGGTGGGCAACTGGGCCGCATGTTTGTGCACGCCGCGCAAACCATGGGTTACTTCACAGCGGTGCTTGACCCTGATGCACAAAGCCCTGCTGGCCGCGTCAGCCATCGTCACATTCAAACCGATTACACCGATCCGATTGGCTTGAAAGAGTTGGCGGCTTGCAGTGCCGCCATCACCACCGAATTTGAAAATGTGCCTGCACCCGCACTGCGCGAATTGGCCAAACTGCGGTCAGTGTCGCCAGGCGCCGATGCGGTGGCCATTGCACAAGACCGTGCTGCAGAAAAAGCGCACTTCGTGAAGTGCGGTGTGCCTTGTGCGCCTTATGCAGTGATTGAATCTGCTGCGCAATTAGACACTGCTTTGTCGCAAAATTTGCTGCCTGGTATTTTGAAAACTGCGCGCATGGGCTATGACGGCAAAGGGCAAGTGCGTGTGAAAGATGCGGCGGCTTTGCGCGCTGCATGGCAAGACTTGAAACAAGTCCCTTGTGTGCTTGAAAAAATGTTGCCGCTGGCCTTGGAGTGTTCCGTCATCGTGGCGCGAGGGCGCGATGGCCAGATGGTGAATTTTCCGGTGCAGCGCAATTTGCACCGCGAAGGTATCTTGGCTGTGACTGAAGTTTACGAAGGACATTTGCCAGCACAATTGCAAGAACAAGCAGTCGCTGCAGCACGTTCAATTGCCGAAGGCGTGAATTATGTGGGCGTGTTATGCGTTGAGTTTTTTGTATTGCAAGACGGTAGCATGGTGGTCAATGAAATGGCCCCGCGCCCGCACAACAGTGGCCACTACACCCTTGACGCCTGCGATCAATCGCAATTTGATCTGCAAGTTCGCACCTTGGCCGGTTTGCCTTTGACGCAGCCGCGTCAACACAGCGCCGCCATCATGCTCAATTTGTTGGGTGATAGATGGTTTGATGCGAACAACACAATGCGCTTGCCAGATTGGCCTGCCGTGTTGGCATTGCCAGGAACGCATTTGCATTTGTATGGCAAAACTGAAGCGCGCAAAGCGCGCAAGATGGGGCATCTCAATGTCACGGGTGTTTCTGTTGCAGAAGTTCGCCATGTGGCCTTGCAGGCTGCCGCCATTTTGGGCATTGAAGCTTTTTGAGTTGCGCGCTGGAAGCTTCGCAAGCCTGCCGTACTTCAACAGCATCCTTTTATCCATCCATGATCATTTCTGGCAACAGCCCTGTGCATGTGCAACAAGCAGTTGATGCTTTGTGCGCTGGCGAACTCTTGGGTTTGCCAACTGAAACAGTTTATGGTTTAGCGGCAGATGCCAGCAACGAAACTGCCGTTGCCAAAATTTTCAAAGCCAAAGGCAGGCCCGCCAATCATCCTTTGATTGTTCACTTGGCCTCTGCAGATTTCGTCAAAAAATTTGCGAGCGATGCACCAGATTTTGCGCAAAAATTGATGGCGCAATTTTGGCCAGGCCCGCTCACACTCATCTTGCCTCGTCGTGAAGAGATGGCTGCAGCTGCAGCTGGCGGACAAAATTCTGTGGGCTTGCGTTGCCCTTCACATCCGGTAGCCCATGAAGTGCTGAAGGCTTGCGCCGCAAAAGGTGTCTGGGGTGTGGCTGCACCCAGTGCCAATTTGTTTGGCCGTGTGAGCCCCACCAGCGCCGCGCATGTGCAGTTTGAATTTGGCGATGCACTGTTGATTTTGGATGGCGGTGAATGCGAGGTTGGCATTGAGTCAACCATCGTCGATTGCACCCGAGGTGTGCCTGTGTTGTTGCGCCCCGGGCAAATCAGCCGCACACACATTGAACAAGCATGCGGTTTGAAATTGGTCAATCCAGAAACATTGAACTCAGTGGCGCCGCGTGCCTCAGGTACTCTGGAGTCGCACTATGCGCCCACCGCCAAAGTGCGATTGATGAGCACGGCCGATTGGCAAAAAGCCTTGGCAGCTTTGGGTCCGCATGCACAAAACTTGGCGCTTTGGTCTGTTCAAAAACCATCGCATGAACTGATGGGTGCTGGCTTGTATTGGCGTGCTATGCCTGCAGATGCAACGCAAGCTGCGCACGACTTGTTCAGTGTGTTGCGTGATTTTGATGCCAGAGGCGTTCAAACCATTTGGATTGAAACGCCGCCCCACACACCCGACTGGGAAGGTGTGCGCGACAGGTTAAATCGCGCAGCGGCCTAATTGCATGGCAAAAAAAAGCACCATCGCTGGTGCTTTTTGGAGAATGGCTTTGAAAGCTCAATAACGCATGCCCACGCCCAAGCTGATGCCAATAGGGTTGAGGGTGATGTCCAGCGTTTGACCTGTGGACAAAGTGTTGCGCGTTTTCAGAGGTGTTTTGGTAAAGGAGCCATCCACAAACCAACGCTCATCAATTTTGTACGACGCGCCCACTTGCATGGTTGCGGCCAATTTAGATTGAATGGACAGCGTTGTGGGAGTAAGCGGTGTGCCACCAGTGAGTCCAGAAAGTACGGAAGTGGTGTGCTCGCCATCAAACTTGGCATAGGTAACGCCCAAGCCTAAGTAAGGTCGAAACATGCCACTGGCTTCACCAAAACGGTATTGCACCATGACGGTGGCAGGAATGGCCTTGGTGTCGCCAATTTTGCCCACGCCCGCAATGCTGCCTGTGCCATACAGGTTGTGTTTAAAAGGCAAAGCCAAGGGCAAATCAATGGCCACACTGTTGCTGAGCATGTAAGTGACACCACCCGCATACTGGGTGCTGTTGCTCACACCGGATTGGGCGCCAGCGAGCGAAGGCGCTGACAAAGTGCCACTGGTGACTTGTGGTGCAAGTTGCATGATGCCACCCCTAACGAGCCAACTTCCCTGTGATTGCGCTTGCGCAGCAGAGCCTAAGGTGAGTGCAGTGAGTGCTGTGATTGCTGACAGCGCAAAGCAGAATTTAGATTTCATGATGTTTCTCCTTCGCTTAAATTTACAGCCAACCTGCTGTGGCCAAAGACTTGGCAACCAACTGACTCAGCAGCTGATAGCCCAAAGGTGTGGGATGAAAGCCGTCTGAGAAAGCATAGGTTTGCCACCAGTTGCTGCCACCCGTTGCGCCTGCTGGCGGCGTCATGGCTGACAAGGCTGCTGCTGTACAAGTTTGGAAGTTGTACAAAGGCAAGCCGTCTGAACCCAAGCCCGTCATGGGGCAAGCAGGCGTGGTGACATTGGTTAAACCATATTGCGCAGGGTTTGCAATTTGGTCGTTGAAAGCGGTGTAGAAGTCGACCAACAC
Organism: uncultured Burkholderiales bacterium; assembly: GCA_903856875.1. GTDB lineage: Bacteria > Pseudomonadota > Gammaproteobacteria > Burkholderiales > Burkholderiaceae_C > Limnohabitans_A. The sequence continues at coordinate 7,048 of CAIODE010000187.1, read as the reverse complement.
AACGCGTTTGTCATTGGCCACCAAAGTGGCCAGCCGAGAATTGAAGGCCTCTACCCACGACTTGAACAAGGTCTCTGATTGGGCACGAGCACCTGCACCGGTGGCACCACCGCCATAAGTTGCAGCAATGCTGCTCAACACCATTTGAAAACGAGGCGTGTTGGTAATACCTGGCGTGTTGAGCACAACAATGCGCTCTGCACCTTTGTCTAAGGCACTGGTTTTGATACTGGCGTAAAACTTATCTGCCAAGGCCACCATGTAGGCGCTGCCCACTTGTGCCAAACCTGCTTGACCGCCAGCCAACATGGGGCCCAAGGTGGCTGCTGGAATGAGTGTGCCCGCCATGGCAGCATAACTTGCACCACCGTCTTTGGCGGCATTCAAATAGGCGCCAACCAAGTCGGCTGCATCGTTGCCACCGCCATCAATTAGAAGCAAATCTGTGCTTTTGTAGTTGCCAGCCGAAGAGGCAACCTGCAATTGATAAGTGATGGAGAAGGGCGAAGCGCCTGCACCTGTTTGAGGGTTGATGTTGTTGATGCGACCACCGCCCACGGCATAGCTAGAGCAGCCTGGTACCACAGAGAAGGGTGAGGCAGCAGCGCCTGTGTATTTGAAAAAGTTGCACAGTTGAGGTGTGCCTAGCAGTGCAGCAATGCGTTCCGTCCAAATAGTATTGGGCTCACTTGCGCTGTCTTGCACCGAGAAGATGCGGCCGTTGGTGGGAATGCCTTTGAACACGCCACTGTCGGCCAGGCTGTCGCCCATGACTTTGACAGATGTAATGCCGGCACGCTGGCTTGTTTGGTCTGCACCACCGCCACCGCAAGCCGCCAAAATAGCGACGGCAGTTGCTGCAGCGGCAAGCCGGAAATGTCTCCAATTCATGACGGCCATATCTCGCTCCTCTTTCTTTTTTATGAATATGCCATTAATAAAAGAACGCCCGTTCTTTTATAAGCCATCTTAGGGAGCATGCTGGCGGAGAGTGATGGGGTAAGTACTAGTCTTCAGAAAGACTTTTCAGCGATCATTTTTTCTGGTCTTGAACGGTCCACTCGAGCAACTTGTCCAGAGCCGGCCGAGTTGCATTGGCATTGGGGTGATTCACAATCACCACAAACACATAGGACTGCCCACTCAAGCCCTCAACGTAGCCCGCCAAAGAAGCGACATCACGAAGGCTGCCCGACTTGAGCTTGGAACGCCCAATCACCACAGAGTTGGGTTGTCGGTCTTTCAGCCGCACCACGGTGCCGTCTACCCCGGCAATGGCCAAAGAGTTTTGCAAAGCATGGGCATAGTTACTTTGGGCAGCCAGTTGAAGCAAGGCTGTCAGAGCCTGCGCACTGCTTCGTTCCTCGCGTGAAAGTCCAGAACCATTGTCTAACACCGGCGCCTTGTGACCCGGCATGTTTTTCGCCCACCATTGCAAAACAACTTGCTTGGACGCCGCAAAATTGCCTGCGCCTTGCTGGCTCGACAAGGTGAGAAACAGCTGCTGCGCCATCACGTTGTTAGAAAACTTGTTGATGTCGGCCACGATATCACTCAAGGGCAGCGATGGCGCTTCATGCCATAGCGTGACTTGCGCCGGTGTTAAGCCATGACGCACTTGCCCTTTCAGTTGGCCCCCCGCTTGGCGCCACATGGCTTGGACCATGCGCGGCCCAAAAGTTTGCGGCTCCACATAAGCCACAGGCCACGTTTGTTCACCACAAGCTTTGGGGTAAGTGCCATTGAAGCGCACGTTGTCAGCTTTGGAAAAGTCGGCACGCAGTTGGGTTCGCCAATCTTGGCAAGGTCCCGCTGACAAGGGCACGCTATGGGGCCATTGAACATTGGCAAGCGGCGGCTCGCTTTCAACTTTGGCTTCTTTGCGGGCGGCATCGGGCGTGAACTTGAACAGCAACGCATTGAAGTTGAGCAGGAGACCCTGGGGCGCAACGTTGTAGGGCCGCAGCGGCTCATCGTCAAAGCTAGCAGGATTTTGATTGGGCAGATCAAAAACACTGCCATCCAAAATGATATCGCCCTTGATTTCGCGCAATCCTTTTGCCATCACTTCTTGTATCAAACTTTGCAAGCGCTCGACCACCAGTTTGGGATCACCACTGCCCTTTAAATACAAATTGCCTTGAAGCACGCCATCCTTCAAGAGGCCTTCGATGTAGATGCGATTGCGCCAAGTAAAGTCAGGTCCTAGCAAAGACAAACCTGCTGAAGTGGTGATGAGCTTCATCACGGACGCTGGATTCATTTCTTCAGTGGCTCTGAATTGCAAGCGTGGCGGTGTTTGTTTGAGTGGGGCTTGTGGCGAAGTGACCAAGGGCGTGACCATGATGCTCACCGCGCTCAAAGGAACATTCGCTTGTTTGAAGGCTAAAGCAATCGAAGCTGGCATTGTTTCTTCTGGCGAACGCTTGATCGAATCGGGCTTGGCCAGCAGCAAGGAACTCTGGCATGCCCATAGCAGGACAAAGCCCAGTTGCATTGGCAATTTGAAAAGAAGTCTGCGCATGGTGCAAGTCTAGCCGCCCTGACGCGACGCAAGCGGCCCGAACCTTCGAAACTCTGAGCGAATCTGAGGGGTCATTTGCAGGACGTATCATTGGGACATGGCATTTTCTTCTCACACCATTGGCCGTTTGTCGGCTGTGATCACGGTTCTTATTTGGACTTCTTTCATCGTTGTGGCCCGTGCCTCTGCTTCTCACGTGTTGCTACCCTTGGATATAGCTTGCGCACGCATCTTGGGAGCCAGCAGTATTTTGCTGCCTTGGGCATGGTGGCTAATGCGGGAGGCGCGTCAAAAGGGTGAGGCCGTGGGGTCCTTGTTTGGGTTGTCCCCCTTGCCCTTGAGGATCACGGTTCAGGCCGGCATGTTTGGCGGTTTTTTATATGCGGTGCTGGCCTATATCGGTTTCTTTTACGCACCTGCAGGCCATGCCTCCGTGCTCATGCCGGGGAGCTTGCCCTTGTGGACCTCCTTGTTAATGTGGCTCTTTTTGCGAGAACAAATTGGCATGAACCGCGCCATCGGTTTGGGCATGATCGTGTGCGGTGATGTGTTGGTGGGTGGCATGAGTTTGCTCAAGGCTTTTGAAGGCGGTGAAGTTTGGATTGGCGATGTGCTGTTCATGACGGCTGCCTTTTGCTGGTCAGCGTACGGCGTCACAGTGCGTCGGTTTGGCCTAGATGCGGTGCGAGCCACCATGGCCATTACAGCTTTCGCGTTGGTGAGCTTTGTGCCGGCCTATGCTGTGCTGGTGAACTTGAATGTACTGCCGAGCCACATGGCGCAAGCCTCTTGGGCAGAAATTACGTTTCAAGCCATCTATCAGGGCGTGGGCTCTGTGGTCATTTCTGGCATCACATTCACACACATGATTCGAACTTATGGGCCCATCAAGTCCACCATGATCACGGCCTTGGTGCCTGGTCTTTCGGCGCTAGGCGCGGTTGTATTTTTAGGGGAGCCCTTGTCTTGGAATTTGTGGGTGGGCTTGGCTTTGGTCACGGCAGGCATTTTGTTCGGCGTGCGACAAGCCATGGTGAAAACCTAAGTAAAAAACCAATTTCAGCGCCATCAAAATAACGCATGACATCCGATTTGAAATTTTTAGCCTTTGACACCAGTACCGACATGATGTCGGTGGCCTTGTGCCATGGCCAACAAACATGGCACCACCACGGCCTAGGTGGTGCCAATGCTTCGGCGCAATTGATCCCCACCATTCATACTTTGTTGGCGCAAGCGCATTTGCAGTTGTCTGATTTGACGGCCTTGGTGGTCGGTCATGGGCCTGGTTCTTTTACGGGCCTTCGAACCGCATGTGCTGTAGCGCAGGGCTTGGCACTGGGTGCTCATTTAAAAGTAATTGCCGTCGACAGTTTGATGGCGGTGGCAGAAGACGCGCGTTTGAAATTGCAAGATGCCGCCATCACCCAACCAGAACCGCTGAATGTAGGTGTCGTCATGGATGCGCGCATGAGCGAGGTTTATGTGGGGGCGTATCAATGGCATGTCAACGCTTCAAGGTGGTCACCCTTGATGTCACTGCAAGTGGGTCCACCAGAAACCGTTGCACACAAATTAACTCAACTGAATGTGCCAAACTGGGTGTTGGCCGGCAATGGCTTTGAGGTGTACAAAGATCGTTTTTCTTTGCAGCTGTTTCAGCACGCAGGGTTGTCGCCACAACCAGTTCCCTGCATTTCTGCCGTGCCACACGCTTTGGCATTGTTGCGCTTGGCCCCGGCCCTTTGGCAAGCAGGTGAGGCACTCACGCCTGAGCTTGTGCAACCACTCTATATCCGAGACAAAGTGGCTCAAACCACGGCTGAGCGTGCGGCCATCAAAGCATCTCAAGCGCACAGCTCAAACACTGCCGTATGAATCTCTGGCCTGCAGAATTGAAACAAGAGCTTGCACCCGACTTGAAGGTGCAACTGTTTGCCATGACCGAGGTCGATTTGGATGCCGTAGTTGCTGTGGAACAGGCTGCTTACAGCCATGCGTGGACCTTAGGCAACTTTAGAGATGCTCTCAAGGCCGGCTATGTGGCGCATCGCTTGGTGGCAGGCGAACACTTGGTAGGCTACTTTGTGGCCATGCAAGTGATCGACGAAGTTCATCTGCTCAATATCACGGTGGCGCCCGCTTTTCAAAGGCAAGGATGGGCCCTTTGCTTGATGCAATCGCTCAGCCTTTGGTCAAAAGCCAAGGGGGCTGAGTGGTTGTGGTTGGAGGTGCGTGAGAGCAATGAACGAGCGCTCGCCCTTTACAAAGCCTTTGGTTTCAAGCAAGTGGGCCTCAGAAAAGATTACTATCCTGCCGGACGAACCCACCGCGAGGCCGCTGTGGTGATGAGCATGCCGCTAAACTCTTAAGCTATGACTGAAGACAGCACACCCATGCAGAACGAGAGCGCCACTGGTTTTGAGTTGGACGAGCGTCAACGCGCCATGTTGGCGGAGATGGGTGTTCGTGTGTGGATGCCTAAGACAAGGGCCCAACAATTTGTAGAAGCGCCTGCTCGTGCAATTGCAGCTGGACAGGCAAGTGCATCTTCAATTGCAACCGCAACTGAGCCCAAACTCATGTCAGTGCCGGTGGTTGATATTTCAAATTTACCTGCCGGTATTGCCAACATGAATTGGCCAGAGCTTCAATCTGCTGTGTCGGCTTGCACGGGTTGTGGTTTGTGTCACGGCCGACAACAAGCCATCTTGGGCAACGGCCTCGTCACTGCCAATTGGATGGTGTTGGGTGATGCGCCTGGTGAGGAAGAAGACAAAGAGGGGCAGAGCTTTGCGGGGCCTGCGGGTCAATTGCTTGACAACATGTTGAAAGCCTTGGGCCTGAAGCGCGAAGAAGTTTATTTAACGCATGCTTTGAAATGTCGCACCCCCGCAGGACGCAATGCCAGCCAAGTTGAGGTGTCGCACTGCGCCACCTACTTGGCCAGACAAGTGGCGTTGGTTCAGCCGCAAGTTATTTTGGCCATGGGCCGAACAGCAGCCTTGGCCTTGCTTCAAAGTGCGGAGCCCCTTGGCAAGTTGCGATCGCAAGTTCACGAATTTGCGGGCGTGCCTGTGGTCGTCACATATCCGCCTGCTTATTTGCTGCGCAATCAATCTGACAAAGCCAAAGCGTGGACTGACCTTTGTTTGGCCGCCAGTTTGGTGAAGACTTAATCTTTTCCTGCTACTGGACAAATATTGCACAGCCAAAATCATGGTGACATGCCATATGAACATGTTGAACAGTGCCAAAATAAAGAGTTCTCGCCATTAGGGACTAGGAACCCGAAAAGGGACTTTCATGAGCCACCAGGCCGCCCCCAGCACGGGCGTGCCAATCAACAAACAAATGAACCGAAAGGTCAGTGGCGGAAAGCCTGTGACCCCCAGTTTTAAGACGGGCCAGTTAATGCCCCAAACCAAGGTTAAAAGTGCTAAGACCAACCATTGGCGTTTTGTGAGTGGCTGCACAGCTCTGATCTTAGAGCCAAATTGAAACAGGAACCGCCTGTTGGGTGTTTTGTCGCCGAGCCTTTAAAATCCGTGCATGACCTTTTTAGAACAACTGCAAGGCGCTGAGCGCCAAAACGGCTCCCTGTTGTGTGTGGGCCTTGACCCAGAACCCAACAGGTTTCCTGCTGGCATGAAGGGCGACGCTAGCAAGATCTATGATTTTTGCGCGCAGATTGTCGATGCCACGGCCGACTTGGCCATTTCATTCAAACCCCAAATTGCTTATTTCGCTGCGCACCGCGCAGAAGATCAATTGGAAAAACTCATGACACACATGCGCCGCAATGCGCCGCATGTGCCGGTTATTTTGGATGCCAAGCGTGGCGACATTGGCGCCACAGCGGAGCAATATGCCATCGAAGCCTTTGAGCGCTATGGCGCAGACGCCGTCACGCTCTCGCCCTTCATGGGTTTTGACTCTGTTCAGCCGTATTTGAAACACCATGGCAAGGGTGCGTTTTTGTTGTGCCGTACATCCAACCCTGGGGGCGATGATTTGCAAAACCAGCGCCTGGCCTCGGTGGACGGCCAGCCCTTGCTGTACGAGCACGTTGCCAAGTTGGCGCAAGGCCCTTGGAACTTGAACGGCCAATTGGGTTTGGTGGTGGGCGCCACTTATCCTGCTGAAATTGAACGTGTGCGCAATTTGGCGCCTACTTTGCCTTTGCTCATTCCTGGTGTGGGTGCGCAAGGTGGCGATGCCGTGGCCACCATCAAGGCCGGTTATCGGCAAAGCAATGGCGCGACCACCGGTGCGGTCATTGTGAGTTCATCGCGCGCTATTTTGTATGCGTCATCGGGCGATGATTTTATAAAAGCTGCGCGCAATGAAGCCATGCGAACGCGTGATGTGTTAAGTGCCGCAGCGCAAGGCTGAAGCGCCTCAAGTGCCTGATGCGACTTGCGTGCAGTACACTTTATTTTTCAAGCAAACGCTTTAAGTAGCGGCCCGTAAAGCTGGCAGGATTTTGTGCCAATGTTTCGGGTGTGCCCACGCCGACCACAG
>CAIODE010000186.1 GCA_903856875.1 uncultured Burkholderiales bacterium | reverse complement strand
GTGTGGAAGCAATTTTTGACAATTTTGGCACTGTAACTTGTTGATTTTATTGATGAATTTTCATAAACAACTGTATTAAAATCGTTTATGAGTCCTCTGCTCTAACCAACTGAGCTATAGGCCCTAGGTTGGCGATTGTAAGTCACGGACCAATCCCATCTAGCACCCTTTCTTCGTTGATTGATTAGATGCATTGGCTTTGTAAAACCTCGAGTTGCCATTTTAGGTCTGGCAACTTGCGAAATGGTATTTTCGTTACTATACTGTATTTTTATACAGTATATTTGCAGCATGCCTACAAATGCTTTCACAGCACCTCAGCCCTTAGACGCCACCGCCCCCAAGCTGTGGCTCAACATGTGCTCTTGGAAAGTGCCCGCTGGCTTTCCTTCGCCCGCGGCCGATCACACCCAAAAACGCATTGACCTCAACGACCACCTCATTCGCAACAAAGAAGCCACCTTCATTTTCAAGGTGAAAGGCGACTCTATGGTGGGGGCGGGCATTTACGAAGGCGATGCATTGGTCATCGACAGGTCCATTGAAGCCAAGCACAACAACATTGTGCTGGCCGTGCTCAACAACGAGTTCACCGTGAAGCGTTTGTACCGGCGCGGCGGCGTGGTCAAGCTCGTGGCCGAGAACAATTTGTACCCACCCATTGTCGTGAAGAGCGGCGAGGAGCTCAGCATCTGGGGCGTGGTCACTTACAACTTGCACAAGTTGTATTGAAGCCGCACCAGCTTGTAGTGCATCGTCATGAGTTCTTCCACACAAGCGCCCGTTCAACAACTGGCTTTGATCGATTGCAACAACTTTTATGTGAGTTGCGAAAGGCTGTTCAGACCTGACCTGCGCAACGTGCCTGTGGTGGTGTTGTCCAACAACGATGGCTGCGTGGTGTCGCGCTCCAACGAGGCCAAGGCCTTGGGTGTGCGCATGGGTCAACCTTGGTTTGAATGCAAAGATTTGGTGGCTGAGCACGGTGTGTTTGCGCTCAGCAGCAACTACGCTTTGTATGCCGATCTGTCCAATCGCGTCATGCAAATTTTGACCGAGTATTCGCCGCGCTCAGAGGTGTACTCCATTGACGAATGCTTCGTAGATCTCACTGGCACACCCAACTTACGCGAGGTAAGTTATGCCATGCGCCAGCGGGTGGTGCAGTGGACAGGCATTCCGGTGTGCGTGGGCATTGGGCCTACCAAAACTTTGGCCAAGCTGGCCAACCATGTAGCCAAAAAACACCCGCGCTCTCAAGGTGTTTTCAATTTCAACGCACTCACCAACGTGCAAAAAGAAAAACTGCTCACACAGTTGCCCGCCAGCGAAGTTTGGGGCGTAGGCCGCAAGCTCACCAAGCGCTTGGCCGAGTACAACATTCACACGGTGCAAGATTTAAAGGCCGCACACACCCCAACACTGCGCGCCGACTTTGGTGTGGTGATAGAAAAAACACAGCGCGAGTTGCAAGAAATTTCCTGTGTCGATTTGCAAGACGTTACGCCCGACAAACAGCAAATTATTTCCAGTCGATCTTTTGGCAACATGGTCACCGCGCTGCCAGTTTTGAAAGATGCCCTGTCTACATTCGTGGCCAACGCGTGTACCAAACTGCGCGCACAAAACAGCCAAGCCGCCATCATTCAAGTTTTCTTGCACACCAATCGTTTTAGAAAAGATTTGCCTCAGTACTCGCCCAGCTTGGCGGTGCCACTGCCCTACCCTACCAACGACAGCTTGGTCATCTTTAGGTGGGTGGACGCGCTGTGCGAGCGCATGTACAAGCCTGAGTACCAATACAAAAAAGCTGGCATCATGCTGAGCGAAATCAGCCCTGTGTCGCACCACCAAGGCGACTTGCTGGAAGAGCCTTTGCCCACGCAAGGTACGCTGATGCAAACCTTGGATGCACTGAACAAGCGCTTTGGCCGCGGAGCTGTCAAAGTGTCCACGCAAGGCGCGTACAGCGGGTGGCAAATGCGGCAAGAAAGGCGGTCGCCGAACTACACTACAGACTGGGCGGAAGTACCGGTGGTTTAAGCGCTTTTAATTTTTGGAGAGCTTCATGGCTGATTTATTTGACAACCCAATGGGTTTGTGCGGTTTCGAGTTTGTTGAATTTGCTTCCCCCATCGCAGGTGTTTTAGAGCCTCTGTTTGAGAAGATGGGCTTCTCTTTGGTGGCCAAACACCGCTCTAAAGACGTAGTGCTGTACCGCCAAGGTGACATCAATTTCATTGTCAATCGCGAGCCCAAAAGCTTGGCGGGCTACTTTGCTGCCGAGCACGGCCCTTGCGCTTGTGCGTTGGCATTCCGCGTGAAAGACTCGCACAAAGCCTACGCCCGCGCGCTCGACATGGGTGCGCAACCTGTCGAAGTGCCTACAGGACCCATGGAGTTAAGACTGCCCGCCATCAAAGGCATTGGCGGCGCCCCCTTGTATTTAATTGACCGCTATGAAGATGGTAAAAGCATTTACGACATTGACTTCGAGTTCATGGAAGGCGTTGATCGTCACCCGCCAGGCCACGGCCTGAAGCTCATCGACCACCTCACGCACAACGTGTACAAAGGTCGCATGTCTTTTTGGAGCGGCTTTTACGAGAAGATTTTTAACTTCCATGAAATTCGCTATTTCGACATCAAGGGCGAACACACGGGCCTCACAAGCCGCGCCATGTCAGCGCCCGATGGCCTCATTCGCATTCCCTTGAACGAAGAGTCTGGCAAAAACGGCGGCCAAATTGAAGAATTCTTGATGCAGTTCAATGGCGAGGGCATTCAGCACATTGCCTTGCTCACCGACGACATCATGAAGAGCGTCGATTCGCTTCAAATGGCGGGCATTCCCCTCATGACTGCCCCTAACGACATTTACTATGAAATGCTGGAAGAGCGCCTTCACGGCCATGGCGAACCCGTGGCTGATCTGCAAGCACGGGGTATATTGATGGACGGCTCTACCGCCAATGGCGAAAAACGTTTGCTGTTGCAAATTTTCTCGCAAACACTGCTGGGCCCTGTGTTTTTTGAGTTTATTCAGCGCAAAGCCGATGAAGGCTTTGGCGAAGGCAATTTCAAAGCATTGTTTGAGTCCTTAGAACGTGATCAAATGAGACGTGGCGCCCTTCAAATAGACGCCTAAAGGAAAGTCATGAAAATCAGCCGAATTCACCACGCCGCTTACCGCTGCAAAGACGCCAAAGAAACCGTTGAGTGGTATGCCAAAAACTTGAACATGGACTTTGTCTTGGCCATTGCCGAAGACTTTGTGCCCTCTACCAAAGCACCCGATCCCTACATGCATGTCTTCTTGGATGCTGGCGGCGGCAATGTGCTGGCGTTTTTTGAACTGCCCAATTCACCTGACATGGGCCGCGATGAAAACACCCCTGGCTGGGTGCAGCACATGGCCTTTGAAGTAGACAGCATGGAAACCTTGCTGGCGGCCAAGGCCAAGCTAGAGGCCAATGGTGTCGATGTGCTCGGCCCTACCAATCACACCATTTTCAAAAGCATTTACTTCTTCGACCCCAACGGTCACCGCTTGGAGTTGGCCACCAACACGGGCACACCCGAGATGTACAAAACCTTGGACGAGGTGAAGTGGGACATGCTGAACGAGTGGAGCAAAACCAAGCGCGCGCCTAAGCATGCGGCTTGGATGCATGAAACGAGTTGATACTTCTAAGCCCGTATAGGGTACAAAAACTG
>CAIODE010000185.1 GCA_903856875.1 uncultured Burkholderiales bacterium | reverse complement strand
GAACAGCTTTGTTTCTCGGCTACGGCACAGGCTATACAGCCAACGCTGCAGCCCTTGATACTAGAGTCAGCGTTAAAGCTGTTGAGCTTTTGCCTGAAGTCATTGATTCGGCCGGTATCTTCGCTTTAAAGCAAGGTGCGCCTGCTTCTGCCAGTCCGGTGGCAACTGTGGCCGCAGACGCTCGCCGCTATGTTCAGTCCACAACTGATCGCCACGACGTGATCGTGGCCGATCTCTTTCATCCAGCCAGAAACGGTGCCGGCAGCCTGTACACCGTTGAGCACTTTGCTGCTGTGAAATCCCGCCTTGAGCCCGGTGGTCTGTTTTGCCAATGGCTGGCATTGCATCAAATGGACATCGAGACGCTGCGCAGCATCGTGGCCGCTTTTATACAGGTCTATCCCAATGCTGTAGCCGTGCTTGCCAGCAATAGTCTGGACACACCCGTCGTTGGTTTGATATCAAGACCCAATCAGCCGGTATGGCAAGTAGAAGCTGTTCGCTCACGCATGACTGAAATGTCTCCGTCCATGTCAAAAGCGTTGAAACGAGCCAAGCTTGATGATGAATTTGCGGTGCTCGGCAGCATCATTGCCGGGCCGCTGGCGCTGAAGGACTTTGTGCGCGGCGCTACCCTCAACACGGACGACCGTCCAGTGGTTACCCACAGAGCACCATGGGTCAGTTACTCCCCCCAAGAGGCCCCAAGAAATAGGCTAAGCATGCTAATGCAGCGGCTTGCAACGCATGCCACGGATGTGATTGGCCCTGAACAGGTAGCTGATGCTGCTCGGCTTGAAGCTTATTGGGCGGCGCGAGCAAAGTATCTTGTATTTGGTATGGCTGTGCGCCCTAACTCTGACCCGCAGGTCATGCTGAAGCAGTTGTATCTTCCACTGTTAGACATGGTGACAATAAGCCCAGACTTTCGTCCAGCTTTTGATCCGCTGCTGGCACTGGCTGAGGCGGTTCGAGAGACGGATCCCAAGCTTTCGGCACAAGTAAAATCTTCGTTAGAAACCGCCCTTTCATCTTCGTCATCCGCGATGCCCGTCAAACCTCATTTAAATTTGAAATAATCGTCATGGAATCTCCAATTAATATTACGCCCGATACTTGGTTACAGCGTGCCATACGTGAACCCCTGACCCACTTCCTCATTTTGGGTGCACTTATCTTTGCAGCCGATGCTTTGTTTCTGTCCGTGCGGGGCGATCCGCAGGAGATCGTGATCACGAAGGAAACCTACGCCGAAGCCCGTGGTGCTTTTGTGGCGGGCATGAAACGTGAGCCTACTGCTGCCGAACTCAAGGTGCTCACAGACCGATGGGTGGACAACGAAGTTTTGTTCCGAGAGGGGCTCGCACTTGGCATGGACCGGGGTGATCAAGCCATGAAAGACCGAGTCGTATTCAAGGTCTTAACTGCCGCACAGTCTGGACTGGCATTGCCCAAAATTGATGATGCGGGTTTGCAAAAATGGTTCGAGTCGAGACGCGATCAATATGATCTGCCTGCGCGTTACAGCTTTGAAGAAGCGGTGCTGTCTACCAGTGATTCAACGCCTGAAAAGTTGAAGAATTTTGTGACAGCGTTAAACGCTCAACAGGCTCCAGAACTGGAGAGCAGTCTGCGTATTTTCAAGGACAGACCCAAGCCCAACCTGGATCAAAGTTATGGCGTTGCATTTGCCGAGGCACTTGCGAAGCAAACCATGGGCACTTGGGTGGTGCTTCAAACCCAAGAAGGCTATCGTGCAATACGTCTAACCGCATTGACGCCGGGCCGCGAGGTCAGCTACGACGAATTGAAAGAGCGTGTTTACACAGACTGGAAAGAGTTCACGTCATCGCAGTTAACCAAGAACGCTATACGTGAAATTGCCAAGAAATACCGTATTCGCGATGAAGGAAAGAATTCGTGATGGTTTCTAATTTCAGTCAGTTCCTGAAGCGTTTAGCCTTCTCCGCCATTTTGCTGGTGAGTGGCGCTGGAGCATGTGCACACGAGATGACAATGGCCGATCTTTCGATGCGCGAAGTCGCTCCTAAAGAGTTTGTTTGGTCGTGGGGCATCCCTGGAAAAAATATACCCATCTCGCAAGATTTAACACCGGTCTGGCCAGACGGTTGCGTCGGTGATGCGAAAACTGTTCGCTGTGGCGAACGCGGCTTAGCAGGAAGCCTGACGGTCAATGGGATCGGAAAGAACTACTCAGCCGTCATTTTGCGCATCACTTGGCAAGGAGAACATCGCAGTACGTTTACCTTGACCAAGAACCAACCTACAGCGCGCTTGTTTGGATCTGCGCGCGACGAACGCGACGCCTGGCAAGTGGCGCAGACTTACGTTGTGCTGGGCGTAGAACATATTCTGAGCGGCATCGATCATTTGTTTTTTGTCATCAGCTTGTTGTTGTTGGTGGGTTTTCGGCGTCAACTTTTGGCAACCATCACATTGTTCACGGTTGCCCACAGCCTGACCCTTGCCGCCAGTGCCTTAGGTGCATTGACGCTTAGGCCACCGCCGGTCGAGGCCGTGATCGCCTTGTCCATTGTTCTGGTAAGCGCGGAAGCCTTGAGCCAAAAAGACACACTCACCCGCCGATGGCCAGGGATTGTGGCCTTTGTATTTGGGCTGATACACGGTCTGGGCTTCGCTGGTGCCCTGAAAGAAATTGGACTACCCGAGCAGCATGCCAATATGGCACTGCTCACCTTTAATGTGGGTGTAGAGGCTGG
>CAIODE010000184.1 GCA_903856875.1 uncultured Burkholderiales bacterium | reverse complement strand
GTGAACTTCCAACACATAACTTTGCAGCATGGTGTCATGCGCATAGCCTCGCACCTCAATGCCTTGATTGGCAAACACATGCCGGTCGTATTTAATGTGCTGGCCCACCTTGAGCTTGAGTGGGTTTTCAAGCCAGGGCTTGAGCTTGGCCAGAACTTCCTGCAAGGGCAACTGCACAGGCGCATCAGGGCCTTCATGTCGCAAGGGCAGATAGGCTGCCTCACCCGCTTTGACACTCCAGCTGATGCCCACCAAATCGGCACGCATGGCATCGAGGGATGTGGTCTCGGTGTCAATGGCCACACACTCTGCGGCCTCTAGCCTGGGCAACCACGCGTTGAATTGATCCCAAGTCAAAATGGTTTCATAGTGTTTGTCGCCCGTGACCGTGACAACCGGTTCTGGCTCGGCAAACAAATCGCCCATGGGCACGAATGCAGGTTTGGCAGGCGCACCTTCGCCTCGGCTTCTGACCAAACCTTTGAACCCGTACTTTTCATAGAAGGCCAACAAGTCGGCTTCGTTGGGCGGCGCCAAACGGATGGTTTCCAGGGAGGGCAGCTCGGGCACGTAGGCCTTCAAATCGCAATCGGTGCGAATTTTCAAGAGCTGACGGCCAGTTGGCAACCAATCTACGGCCTTGCGCAAATTTTCACCCACCACACCTTTGACTTGATCGGCATTGAGCATCAGCTTGTCGAGCGAGCCATATTCAAGCAAAAGTTTGACTGCAGTTTTAGGGCCTACTTTTTGTACGCCTGGCACATTGTCGACCGTGTCACCCACCAAAATTTGATAGTCCAACATCAGACTGGCGGGCACACCAAATTCTTCTTCAACACCCGCCAAGTCGCGGCGTTTGCCATTCATGGTGTCAATGATGGTGATGTGTTCATTCACCAATTGGGCCAAGTCTTTGTCGCCACTTGAAACCACCACCTCAATGCCTTGCGATGAACCGACTGCAGCCAGGGTACCAATGACATCATCGGCTTCAACACCTGGCACATCCAAAACTTTCCAACCCATCAAACGCACCAGTTCATGGATCGGCTGAATTTGCGAGCGCAAATCGTCGGGCATGGGGCTTCTGTTTTGTTTGTATTCTGGGTAAATGTCGTCGCGAAAAGTGGGACCCTTGGCATCAAAGACACACACCGCAAAGTCTGCGGGAATGTCTTTCCGAAGGCGCTCCATCATGTTGATCATGCCTCGGATGGCACCGGTGGCAGGACTGCCAGGGTCGCCAGGCACCGCCCGCAAATCAGGCATGGCATGAAAGGCTCGGTAGAGGTAGCTGGAACCATCCACCAGCAAAAGGGTTTTCTTGTCGCTCATGCCCCAATTGTGCCTGTCCTCGGGCTCTTTTGCCGAGACAAAGTCTGTCAAATTTGGCTTCAACACCCTCTACAATCTCTGCATGCATTTCGCCATGCCTTCGGGCGCCTATTTCACCCTTTCGAACACCCACTAAGCCATGGCTGTTTTTACGCCTGTTACCGAAGAGCAAGCAGCACTGCTGATGTCCCAATTAGGCTTAGGTGAACTCACCGATTTAAAAGGCATTGAGGGCGGCATCGAAAACACCAACTATTTCGCCACCACCGATTTGGGCGATTACGTCCTCACCTTGTTCGAGCGCCTCACTCACGAGCAACTGCCCTTTTATTTGTTTCTGATGAAACACTTGGCGGAAAAAGGCATTCCTGTTCCCAACCCTGCTGCCAATCAAGATGGCGACATCCTGCACACCCTTTGCGACAAACCTGCCGCTGTGGTTAACCGGCTTATGGGCAAAAGCCAACTGACCCCAGATGCTGCTCACTGTGCTGAAGTAGGCGCAATGTTGGCGCGCATGCATTTAGCAGGCAAAGACTACAACCGCAGCCAACCCAATTTAAGGGGCTTGGCATGGTGGAACGACACTGTGCCCTTGGTGCTACCCTTCTTGGATGAAGACCAAGCTAGGCTTTTGCAAAGCGAACTGGCCTACCAAAATCACATTTCTCAGGGTGCCGCTTATCAAGCCCTCCCCAAAGGCCCCGTCCATGCCGACCTCTTTCGTGACAACGTGATGTTCGAAGGTGAAAAGCTCACTGGCTTCTTTGACTTTTATTTTGCGGGCAATGACACCTGGTTGTTTGACTTATCGGTGTGCATGAATGATTGGTGCATCGATTTAAACTCGGGAATGCATGCACCTGAAAGGGCGCAAGCCATGCTGAAGGCCTACCAAGAAATTAGGCCCCTGCGTCCCGCAGAAAGACAACTGCTGCCAGCCATGCTGCGCGCCGGTGCACTGCGCTTTTGGATTTCCCGGCTTTGGGATTTTTATTTACCCAGAGACGCTGCCATGCTGAAACCACACGATCCCACCCACTTTGAACGGGTATTGCGTGCTCGTTTGTCTTCGCCCTTTAAGCTCTGGGTATGAAGCTTCAAATCGTTCCCGCCAAGCAGGGTCTGCTCTGGGTCAAACAAGGTATCCGTACTTTCTGGCGTCAGCCACTGGCCTTCACGGGCTTGTTCTTTTTGTTCATGGCATGGGTTTCAGTTTTGTCCATGGTTCCCTTCATTGGCGCGGCGCTGGCCTTGCTCATTTTGCCGGCCGCCACATTAGGGCTGATGGTCGCCACCGAACAGGCAGCCTCTGGCAAATTCCCCATGCCGACCGTCATGTTGGTGGCCTTTCGTGCAGGACAGTTGCGGCTCAAGGCCATGATGGTTTTAGGTTCCCTGTATGCCCTGAGTTTTTTGGCCGTCATGGGCATTTCGGCCCTCGTCGATGGCGGTGCATTTGCCAGGGTCTATCTGGCCAATGCGCCCATCACACCTGAAGTCGTCAACGACGCCGACTTTCAGGCAGCCATGTGGTTGGCCACGATCTTGTACGTCCCTTTGTCAATGCTCTTTTGGCACGCACCGGCTTTGGTGCACTGGCACGGCGTACCACCCGTCAAAAGCCTGTTTTTCAGCGCAGTGGCTTGTTGGCGTAATTTAGGCGCATTTGCTTTTTACTTGTTGGCATGGGCCGGCGTGTTTGTTGCGGGTGCCACGATCATCCTTGTCATCAGCAGCGGCTTAGGTGGCAACGATTTAACAGGTGCCGTTCTCATGCCTGGCGCTTTGCTCATGGCCGCTATGTTTTTCACATCGGTTTACTACAGTGTAAAAGACTGTTTTGACTTGCCCGAGCCAGGCAGCGAGCATCAAGCGTAAAAAAGCCTGATATATCAGGCTTCTGGGCGTTACAAGTACAGCGCTTCTGAATCAATGGTGATGGCCATGTGCACCATGAACATGGCGGTGTTCAATTTCCTCTGGAATGGCCGGACGCACATCCATCACATTCAATTGAAACTGTAAAACCTGACCCGCCCAAGGGTGGTTGCCATCCAACATCACGGTGTCGCCTTTGATTTTCAACACATTGAAAATGGCTTCACGGCCATCTGGTGTGCGGCCCCGCAATTGACCACCGACCTTCACGCCTGGTGGAAATTCTTTCTTGGGCATGGTTTGCAGCAAGCTTTCATCGCGCTCACCGAAGGCATCGGCAGCACTCAGTACCAATGTGGTTTGATAGCCCTTGTCTTGCCCATCCAGCGCTTCTTCAATTTTTGGCAAGGTATTTTCATAGCCACCATGCAGATAAGCCATGGGCTTCTCAGCAGCTTCTAACAATTTACCATTTGCATCGGACACTTTGTATTTCAAGGTCACGACGGTGTCTTTTTCAATTTTCATGCTGTTCTCTTCCTTCTGCTCTAAATTATTCCACAGGTGTTAGCTTGGCAACCGACAAGGCAAGCCATTTCACACCATGTCTTGGGAAATTCACTTGGGCCCGCGCATCTGCGCCGGCGCCCTCGACGGCCAAAACCTGACCCTCACCAAACTTGGTGTGAAACACTTTCATGGCCACTTTAATGCCATGCGAAGGCTCTGCTTTTTGCAAAGGGACAGGCGGGCTTTTGTAGGTTTCCGTCGAACTCAAACTGCTGTGACCCCATGCAGGTTTGGCTTGAAAAGCTTGAGCAGGTGAAGTCCAACCACCGCCCAAGCCAGTGGCAAAGCCTGGATTCTTAGGCGTGATCCATTTCAAACATTCTTCAGGCAATTCATCCAAAAAACGGCTCTTCAGGTTATAGCGAGTTTGACCATGCAACATGCGCGTTTGCGAGTGACTGAGGTACAAGCGTTTGCGTGCACGCGTAATGGCCACATACATCAGGCGGCGTTCTTCTTCCAAACCGTCGTAGTCGTTCATCGAATTTTCGTGAGGAAACAAGCCCTCCTCCAAGCCCGAAATAAACACCGCATCAAACTCCAAACCTTTGCTGGCATGCACCGTCATCAGTTGAACGGCATCCTCACCCGCTTGTGCTTGATTGTCCCCCGCCTCCAAGGCTGCATGCGTTAAAAAGGCCGCCAGTGGCGACATCACTTCACCATCTTCTGCATTGGGCGCCATCTCCGAAGCTGTGGCCTCGGCGTCTCTGCCAAAACCTTCTTGCGTGACAAAGCTTTCTGCCGCATTGACCAACTCTTCCAAATTTTCAACGCGATCAGCGCCTTCTTTTTCGGTTTTGTAATGCTCAATCAATCCGGTTTTTTCGAGCACCAATTCGATGATCTCGCGCAGTGTCATGCCCGGCGTTTGCTCGCGCATGACATCGATCATGGCCACAAAACCTGCCAACTTGGCCCCTGCTTTGCCAGCTGTTGTACTCACGGCATCGTGCAAAGAACAGCCCAAGCCTTTGGCCGCATCTTGCAAATGCTCCACACTGCGAGCGCCAATGCCGCGAGGCGGAAAATTCACAATGCGCAAGAAACTGGTGTCGTCGTTGGCATTTTCTAAAATACGCAAATAGGCCAGCGCATGTTTAATTTCTGCACGCTCAAAGAAACGCAGACCGCCATACACTTTGTAGGGCACGCCTGCATTGAACAGGGCCGTTTCCATGACGCGACTTTGCGCATTGCTGCGATACAACACGGCCACTTCTTTGCGTGTCAGACCATCACCCTTGACCAGTTGGCGAATTTCATCGACCAACCACTGGGCTTCGGCAAAGTCACTGGTCGATTCATACACGCGCACGGGTTCGCCTGCACCCTGGTCTGTGCGAAGGTTTTTGCCAAGTCTGTTTTTGTTGTTGCCAATGAGGGCATTGGCAGAATCCAAAATGTTGCTATAGCTTCGGTAGTTTTGCTCTAACTTGATTTGGTGCTGCACGCCAAATTCCCGCACAAAATCGGCCATGTTGCCAACGCGAGCGCCTCGGAATGCGTAAATGCTTTGATCATCATCTCCCACTGCCAACACCGCGCTGCCATGCTCTGCGGGCAAGCCCGCAATCATTTTGATCCAAGCGTATTGCAATTTGTTGGTGTCTTGAAACTCGTCGATCAGCACATGCTTGAAACGTGATCGGTAGTGCAAGCGGATCGAGTCGTTGTCACGCAGCAACTCATACGAGCGCAACATCAACTCGCCAAAGTCCACCACACCTTCGCGCTGGCACTGGTCTTCGTAGAGTTGGTAGATGTCGACTTTGCGGCGGGTTTCATCGTCCCGCACATCCACATCTTTGGGACGCATTCCATCTTCTTTGCAACCCGCAATGAACCACTGCAATTGCTTGGGTGGAAAACGC
>CAIODE010000183.1 GCA_903856875.1 uncultured Burkholderiales bacterium | reverse complement strand
TAGCCCGAAGCCATGGCAGCACCTGGCCCTTCGTGGGTGGTCAAGATGTATTTGAGTTGCGGCCTGTCAACCAAGGCTTCGTAAAACTGTGCATCTTCGCTGGCTGAGTTGCCAAAGACATACTTCACGCCGCAGGCCATCAGTTGTTCTGCAAAACATGCGCCGCCGGTGCCGGTGAACTGTTTGACAGCACCCGTGCTAGAAGCAGTAGAAGCTGCCGCACTGGGGGGTGTTTGCGCATAGGCGGCATTGTTCAGTGAAGACAAGACCAGTTCTGCAGCGCTTGCCGTCACGCCCACAGAAGTCATATTGTTAAGGAAGCCACGGCGAGAGATGTCTTTCGACAAATATTTCTGAACGATTTCACGCATTGATGTCTCCAATGGCTTTTTTATTATTTTGATTTAACGATTTGCTGAGGCGACTTTGGGCGAGTTAGGGCCGAAGTCAGTTGCTAAGTAGTTCGCCATTGTTTTAATTTCTTCGCCAGTCCAAACAGCGCCGCGTGCCAACATTCGGTACAGCGTGGCTTCCCATGCTCTGGCATCTTGTCGCTGATCACGCCAAATGCTGTCAGAGTGGCATTGCAAACATTTACCGACCACCAAATCGCGAGCAGGATTGGCGGGTGCAGTAGCCACTTTAGGCGCATTGTCTTGGGCGCAGGCCATGCTTGATGCGGCCAAGCATGCCAAAGTCAGCAATACCTTGCCTGAAAATCCAGAAAGACAAGTTGAAAAAGAGGTCAGAGAAGTCATTTCAATTCTTTCTGATGTTGATCAGTTGGCTTTAATGCCAGCAGCTTGTACCAGTTTGGCAATGGTGTCAGTTTCAGACTTGATGAAAGTGTTGAATGCACTGCTGCTCATTGGCATGGCTGCAGCACCAATGTTGTCTAAGCGTGTTTTGAATTCGGGTGAATTCAATACCTTCACCACTTCTGCATTCAGCTTGTCCAGCACAGGCTTCGGTGTTTTGCTGGGAGCTAACATGCCCACCCAGAAGGTGTACTCCGAACCTGCCACGCCCGCTTCCACGGTGGTGGGCGTGTTGGGTAAATCGTCAGAGCGCTTGGGTGTGCCCACAGCCAACACCTGCAACTTGCCGTCTTTGATCAGGGGCAGGGCAGACACAATGGGTGCAAAGAACCAATCAATGCGACCGCTGATGGTTTCTGTGAGGGCTTCGGGCGTTCCTTTGAATGGGATGTGCGTGGCAGTGATGCCCGCTGCCACACGAAATTTCTCGGCATTGATGTGCGTTGCCGAACCCGTACCCGCTGAGGCGTAATTGAACGCATCGGGTTTGGCCTTTACTTTGGCAATCAAATCTTTCACATCTTTGTAGCCCTTGCTGGGCGACACCACCATCACGTTGGGCAAACTGGCCAAGGGGGTAATGCCCACCAAGTCATTCAATGTGTCGTATGGCAAATTGGGATAGATGGCAGGGTTGACCACGTGACCTGAAGAGTGGACCAACAGGGTGTAGCCGTCTGGGTTTGATTTGGCCACTTGATTGGCGGCAATGGTGCCGCCTGCGCCAGGCTTGTTTTCAATCACAACCGGTTGGCCTAAGGCGGTGGTCAGTTTCTCGGCCACTGCACGGGCCACAATGTCAGTGCCGCTGCCAGCTGTGAAGGGCACCACAAATTTAATGCTTTGTTTGGGCCAATCTTGCGCTTGCGCAACCATGCTGACAGCACTGAGTGCTAAGCTTGCCAAAGCCATTTTCACAAAGCTTTTTTTCAAGCCTTGGACTTGTGTTTGAACTTTCATGATGTCTCCTGAATGGTTATTTGCTAGCGGGTGGGTAGGGCATGGCCAACAAAATACTGGCCACTTGGTTCGATCTGTTGACCACTTGCCGCTTCTCGCCAGGCGCGAAACAAGCCGAGTCGTGAACTTTTAAAACTGATTCTGTGACAACGCCATTGAGCTCTGACACCAAGGTCACTTCACCCTCTAGCACCACATAGTGTTTTTCTACAGGGGAGCCATCTAAGCCTGTATGGCCACCCGGTTGAATTTGAGAAACGCCCATCCACAAAGTTTGCGACGGGCCCGCTTCATGGCCTTGTAGCCTGAGGCACTTCATGTCGTTGTGATTGGGAGCCTTGTATTCAGGCGCTTGATTGAAACGGGTGATGTTCATGGCGGCTTTATGGTTTGAGGACGATTCTGTTTTTAGCGCCAGACAAGACTTCTTTGTAGGCCTGCATGGCTTGTGGTAAATCAATCATGTCGGCTGATGCAACTGGAAAAGGCTTTAAGGTGCCATCTTCAAAACCTGGGCGAAGTTCATCTAGCAATTCACAAGAGCGCACGCAGTCGAGTGCCAGCGTGTCGATGCCTACAAAGTTGTGCATACCTCGGTAAAACTTGAACAAATCAAAAGCCACCGTTTGTCCCTTGGTGGCAATGATGAAAATTTGTGTGGCGCCTTTGGCCATGACCGCATGACCCACTTCCCAATAGACTTTGTCCACGGTATTGAACACCAGGTTGGCACCTTTGCCACCTGTTAAATCCATGATGCGAGTGGCCGGCTCCATGTGAGTGCTGTTAATGACTTCAACATCTGCACAAGCAAAACCTTCTAAATGATCTTGACGTTGTACCGCTATGACTTTGGCACCTGCACGGGCTGCAATTTGAACGGCGGCTTGTCCCACCTTGCCGTTGGAGCCCAGTACCACCACCGTTTGACCAGCTTTCACGCCGCCTGCGCGGCTAAAGCCTTCACAAGCTGTCACAAAGGGCACGCCTACTGCGCCTGCCTCTTCCATGCTGATGCCTTTTGGAACTTCTTTCACGGCTGCGACTGGCAGAACCAAATAACGCGCATGACTTCCATTTTGTGTGATGCCAATGTCGCCTCCAGAGCCCCAGACTTTGAGGCCCTTCAAAGCGTCTGGGCCTTCCACCACAATGCCTGCAAAGTCGCGGCCTGGTGTTCTGGGAAACACGGCGTGCGGCATGATGCCTAAGGTGGCCTTGACGTCGCTAGGATTCACTGCAGCAGCCATGACTTGCACCACCACTTCTCCTTCTGCAATTGAAGGCATGACTTGCTTTTGACAATCAAGTTGCAGCGTGTCGATGCCGCTGGCTTTGGCCGCGACGTGCAGCGCGTATGAAGAAGACTCAGAACTCATGGAAGTGGAACTTGGTGTTTGCTGAAATGGAATTAAGCAGGACTTAAATGAAGCATGTGACGAGCTTGAGTGGTGTTGGCCACTTGTCCGCCCATCTGCTTGATGATGTCGGCCGCCTTGGCTACCAACTGGGCATTGCTTTGGGCCAGCACACCTTTTTCAAGGTAGATGTTGTCTTCCATGCCAACGCGCACATGGCCGCCATACAGCCAACTTTGGGCCACGATGGGAAACTCGGAACGGCCTAAGCCAAAAGAAGACCAAATAGCGCCAGCGGGTAACAAATTGCGTGCATACATCAGCGTCTCGGGGGTGGCGGCAAAACCATATTTCACGCCCAGCACAAAGGTCCACATGCCGGGGCCATCTAGCGTGCCATCGTTAATGAGGTCACGCGCTAAATGCAAATCACCAGAGTCAAAAATTTCAAGCTCGGGCTTCACGCCGCTGTCTCGAATGATCTTGGCCATGATGCGCACATTGCGCGGCGTATTAATGACCACGTCAGCACCACTGTTCATGGTGTTCAAGTCCAAAGAGCAAATGTCAGGTTTGATGATGGCAATATGCTCCACCCGTTTTTCTGGCGGAACCAAGGTGGTGCCAGGCGCGAAAATTTTGGGGTCATTGGCATCTGGTACAAACCGGCCACCAGGCCCTGTGGTGAGGTTGATGATGAGAGATTTGTTGCTCTTGCGAATGCGGTCTACCACATCGCGGTAGTGCTCAAGTTCCATGGAGGGGCGACCCGTAGCGGGGTCGCGCACATGAATGTGAACTGCAGCGGCACCAGCTTCTGCAGAGGCCAAACACTCATTGGCAATTTGCTCCGGCGTAACAGGCAAGTAAGGTGTTTGCTCTGGCTTGGTAATGTTGCCCGTGATGGCGCAAGTGATGAGTGTTGGCTGATCAAACATTTACAAGCTCCTTCCACCATCGACTACAAAGCGAGAGCCGGTGGCAAAGCGCAAGGTTGTGGCACAGGCCTCAATGGTAGAGGCCGTGTCATCTACATGGCCAATGCGTTTGAGAGGAATGGTGGCGGCAGCTTTCTCATTGAAGTCTGCGCCACGCCCAGGCACGAAAGATGAATCAACCACGCCAGGTGAGACTGCCAAAACGCGAATATGAGGCGCCAGTGCTTTGGCCAATCCCTTGGTTAACACATCGACACCTGCTTTGGACGCGGCATAGGCCAAATTGCTGCCAGCACCCGTGAAGCCTGCAATAGAAGACACATTCACAATGAGCCCGTCGCCGTTGGCTTTGAGCAAAGGCGTGAAGGCGCGGATGGTGGCAAACACACCGCGCAAATTGGTTTGCAACACCTCGTCAAACAATTCGTCGGTTAAACCTTCTAAATCGTTGGCTGCTACAGGCTTTGTAAACCCAGCGCTGTTGACCAAGATGTCGCAGCGTCCTGCACGTTGCTTCACAGCATCTGCTGCAGCATTCAAGGCGGCCGAGTCTGAGATGGATGCAGTCAGGGCAAAGTGAGCACCCGAGGCCACTTTGGGCAGCGTGTCTAAAAGGGCCTGTACTTTTTCAGGTTCAGACCGGTCAATGGAAACAATGCGTGCGCCCAACGCGGCCAGCCGCTTGGCTGTGGCCCAACCAATGGCGCCTTTGCCCCCTGTGATGACGGCAACATGCCCGTCTAATTTGGATACCGGTTCAAAACTCATGGTGTGCTTTCATTTTTTTTAAAGTGTTGCAAGTTGCGCGCTTAAGGGATGGGTGGCATGGGGAAATGGGTTTCGCCTGCCTGCAACACAAAGTCGTAGTCGAGTGAATAGCCAACTTCGCCAGCACCCGTTCTTTTTTTGAATTGGCCCACCAAGCTTTCCACCACAGAGAAGGTGACGTCGGTGTGCAGGCGGTGGTCGTCGTCGGCAAACACCTGAGTGATCAAGACTTGATAGCCAGGTTTGGAAATCATGTAGTGAACATGCGCTGGGCGATAGGGGTCGCGCAATTGTGCTCGGAGTAAATCACCACAAGGGCCGTCCACCGGCACGGGGTAGCCTGAGGGCCGCACTGATTTGAAATTGAACTTGCCCTTGGCATCTGTTTTGAAGCGGCCACGCAAATTCATGTCGGGTTGTTCTTCGTCTTGGTTTTCATAAAAACCCAAGGGCGAGGCTTGCCACACATCGACTTCTGCGCCTTCAATGGGCTTGCCTTGAGCATCGCGCACGTGGCCCGTAACTTCGAACAACTGCTCAAGTGCGCTGGATTCAGGTCCGTGAGAGATGTTGCTGCCGGGTTCATAGACCGGTGCATTTTTGCGCCAGAAGGGGCCCAGCAAAGCCGATTCAGTTTGGTACTTGCCGGCACTCTCTGCGCGCTTCACATTGTTGATGAGCGTGATTAAAGTGGAGGCGCCCAAAATATCGGAAGCCAAAATGGCCTCGTTCTTTTTCTCGT
>CAIODE010000182.1 GCA_903856875.1 uncultured Burkholderiales bacterium | reverse complement strand
GCCATTGTGATCATTGAGAACTTTGCAATCACCTTGCAAAAGTGCATCGCAGAAACTCAAATCAAGCACGTGGTGCTGTGCGCCATGGGCGACATGCTCAGCATGCCCAAAGGGGCCTTGGTGAACTTTGTGGTTCGCAATGTAAAGAGCCTGGTGCCAGACTTTGACTTGCCAGGCGCCGTCAAATTCAATCAAGCCTTGAGTCGCGGAGAGCGTGGCCCGTTTGTCAAGCCGGTGGTCAGAAGCGATGACATTGCCGTCCTTCAATACACCGGTGGTACCACCGGTGTGTCCAAAGGGGCCATGCTCTTGCACCGCAACGTCATTGCCAACTTGTTGCAATCAGAAGCTTGGAACCAGCCTGTCATGAAGCGGGTGCCAGCCAACGAGCAGCCCACTTCGGTGTGTGCTTTGCCGCTGTATCACATCTTTGCTTTTACGGTCAACATGATGCTCGGCATGCGCACGGGCGGCAAAAATATTTTGATCCCCAACCCGCGCGATTTGCCCGCGGTTCTGAAAGAATTGTCGACACACACTTTCCACAGTTTTCCTGCGGTCAATACCTTGTTCAATGGTTTGGCCAATCACCCAGACTTTGACACAGTCAATTGGAAAAATCTCAAGGTGTCAGTGGGCGGCGGCATGGCGGTTACCAGCGCGGTGGCGGCATTGTGGTTGGAAAAAACGGGTTGCCCTATTTGCGAAGGCTATGGCTTGTCTGAAACCAGTCCTTCTGCCAGTTGCAACCCCACCACCAGCACACAGTTCACAGGCAACATTGGTGTGCCCTTGCCCGGCACGTTCATGAAACTGTTAGACGATGAAGGCCATGAAGTAACCGAGTTAGGCCAGCCTGGAGAAATTGCCATCAAAGGCCCCCAAGTGATGGCGGGTTATTGGCAGCGTCCCGACGAAACTGCGCGCAGCATGACCCCTGATGGCTATTTCAAATCGGGTGACATTGGCATTCGAGATGGACATGGATTTTTCAAAATTGTCGATCGCAAGAAAGACATGATCTTGGTCAGTGGCTTCAATGTCTACCCCAACGATGTGGAAGAAACCGTGTCTTTGTGCCCGGGTGTTTTGGAGTGTGCCGCGGTAGGAGTGCCCGACGAAAAAACAGGCGAAGCTGTCAAGTTGGTGATCGTGAAAAAAGACCCAACCCTCACTGAGATGGCGGTGCGTGAATATTGCAAAGCCAACATGACAGGTTACAAGCAGCCTAAGGTCATTGAGTTCAAAAAAGAGTTGCCCAAAACCGCAGTGGGCAAAATATTGCGGCGCGAGTTGCGCGATGCACCAAAGTGAGTTTCTGCCGCGCATTGCACTCGTTGGTGCGATGCATGAAGAGTTGTCGGCCGTGTTGGCTCTCATGCAGGACGCAAGCTGCCAGCATGTTGCTGGCCGAGAATTTTGGACAGGCCACCTTCAAGGGCACAGGGTGGTGGCGGTGTTGTCAGGCATTGGCAAAGTGGCCGCGGCCATCACGGCCACCGTGCTCATCGAAAAATACCAAGTCCAAAGAATTCTGTTCACCGGTGTTGCGGGTGGCTTGGCGCCTCATGTGAAGGTAGGTGATGTGGTGGTGGGCGCAGAGCTGCTTCAGCACGACATCGACGCCTCGCCTTTGTTTCCCCAATACGAAGTGCCCTTGTTAAATCTCTCTCGCTTTCCATCAGACGAAAGCATGACTCAGTGCTTGATAGAAAGCGCTCGTCAGGCTTTGCCGCAAGCCACAGTTCATGTTGGCTTGATCATCAGTGGTGATCAATTTGTCTCTAGCGCATCTGAAAGCCAACGATTGCAAACTCAAATATCGGATGCGTTGGCTGTGGAAATGGAGGGCGCTGCGCTGGCGCAGGTGTGCCATGCTTATGGCGTTCCTCTTGCAGTGGTGCGCACCTTGTCAGACCGCGCAGACGATGCTGCGCACACTGATTTTTCTCAATTTGTGAAAGACGTGGCCAGCCATTACAGCGCAGCCATTGTGTCTGAGTTTTTAAAACGATTCCCTACTTAAGCCAGCCGCGTCTGCGGAAGTACCACATGGGCACCACGGCACTGGCCACCATAAGACACAGCGCATAAGGGTAGCCCCAAGTTTGTGACAGCTCTGGCATGTACTGAAAGTTCATGCCGTACAAACTGGCAATGAGCGTGGGCGGCAGCAAAGCCACACTGGCCACAGAGAAGATTTTGATGATCTTGTTCTGGTTGATATTGATGAAACCCACCGTGGCGTCCATCAAGAAGTTGATCTTTTCAAACAAGAACTCAGTGTGTGAATCGAGCGAATCGATGTCGCGCAAAATTTGACGCGCTTCTTCAAACTGCTCGGCGTTCAGCATCTTGCTTCGCATCATGAAACTCACCGCGCGGCGTGTGTCCATCACGTTGCGGCGAATGCGGCCGTTCAAGTCTTCTTGGCGTGCAATGGCACCCAGCACTTCACCGGCCATGGCGTCGGTCACATCGCCAGATAGCACCAGCTTGCCAGCAATTTCCAGTTTGTCGTAAATGTTTTCCAGCGTGTCGGCTGAATACTCAGCATCGGCATCGAACAACTTAAGCAACACGGCTTTGGCATCTTCCAGAAGGCCTGGCGCACGGCGCGCACGCAAACGCAGCAAGCGAAACACGGGCACGTCCTCGTCGTGGATGGAAAACAGAACGCCCATGCTGCGCAGGTCGGCGTTTTGCAGATTCAGAATGAAGGCGCAGCGAACTGTGCGGGGCTCGTCTTCGTCGGCAATTAAAAAGTCAGAACGAATGTGCAATTCGCCATTGTCTTCTTCGTAGAAGCGCGCAGATTCTTCAATGTCCTCGTCCATCGCATCTTCTGGAATGGACAGGCCGTAGTATTGTTTGATCCAACGCTTTTCCTCCACCGTGGGCGACTCAAGGTCGACCCAAATGGGTTGGAATTTGGACAGCTCTTCCAGAGATTCAATCTCTTCCTGGACGAGGCGGCCATTGGCCAGTGTAAAAATGTTGAGCATGGCAGATCTCCTTCAGCCCCAAAAAACGGGGGGCCAAGTGTTCGATTAGGCGGCAATGAGGGTCAAGCAGCTTTCGAACGACTGGCCAAGCTGCATCACAGTGTGCAACCAAGGAACCATCTCATTCGAAAGCTACCAACTAGGGTGGCTTTCCACGGAGCAAACTCCAAAATAATGATGGGTGCAATTATGGAACTTAATCGCTGAAAAAATCCATTAGCTCTTCTTTGCGCATATCCACATCATGAGCGCCGAGGGCCATGAGCGTGCGTAAAAATCCGGGCTCGAATAAAAGATAACTCGCAAGCCCGGCGCCCGAACCTTTCAATGCACCGAGACCTTCTAAAACGCGATGCACTGATCGCGGCAGTTCATGGACATGCGCTTGCGCCAAGGCATCTAGTGATTCACTGGGCTGCATGGCCAAAACTTCCACTTCTCGAAAAGGCAGAGATTGCGCCAAGCCTGGACTGTGGTGCTGAGACAGGTGATTTTTCAATTGTTGAATGCTTTGATTCACGCGTTGGACCTGTTCAACATCGGCCATCAAGGTGTCGTTGAACACACTGGCCATCGCATGCCCTGCTATGTTGCCTAGACTGGGCCGCTGCTTGCTCGCTGGTCCTGCCTGAAAGTTTGAACCCGATAGGTCCATGGATCCGCGTTGAGGTTGCCCAACGCCAATGGCCAGAATTTTGTTGGCGCCCAAGTGCACGGCAGGCGAAAGCGGTGAACTTTGCCGCATCGAGCCATCGCCAAAGTATTCCATGTTGCCGTCGACCCAAAGCGGTGTGGCTGGAAATAAAAAAGGAATGGCGCTGGAGGCCATCAGATGTTCGATGGTGATGTCTTGTAACTCTGCGCGGCGCCCGGGCCGATTCCATGCCTGAGCGCTTTGCAGTTGGTGAGTTTGGCAAAAAGTCCAGTGCACACCCGTGGTGTAACTTGATGCTGTGACGGCCAAGGCTTTCAGGTCGCCCCGTGTCAATGCCAGTTCGATGTTGTTCAGGGCAATGCGTCGGTGCAAGGTGTCCACCAACGGCATGCTGTCAAGGGCAGCGCCTTGTTTGCGTGCAGACAAGGACACGCCCAATGCTGTTGCCCAGCGACTGAATTGGGCCAGGGGTGTATCGGGCAGGTGGTAGATCAAATGAGAATGCAGGCCCTGCCAAAACTCGCCAAGTCCGCTCAATGCTGCTAAGCCGTCAATGGCTCTGCTGGCCAAATAAGTGGCGTTCAGAGCGCCGGCCGAAGTGCCCACCAAAACTTGGAAGGGAAAGGCGGGGGCCTTGCCTGACGGCGCCTTGATCAATTCGGCCAAAGCCTGCAACACGCCTGCTTGGTAAGCCGTTCTAGCGCCACCTCCCATGAGTACCAACCCACGCGTGATTTCGCGTTGCGGCTGGCTCACGCGGCCACCCATGGGGTCAATTTGAGTGAGGTCGTCCAGATGCATGTGCGAATGATAGAGTCAGTGCCTCAGGAAAACCACCCATGACCTCACATTTGACGCCAAAGCGCGAACGCTGGCTTTTATTGACACTCGCCAGCATCCAATTCACCAGCGTCCTTGACTTCATGATCATGATGCCTTTGGGACCTCAATTGACCAAACTCTTTGGCATTTCTGCGGGTGAGTTTGGATTTTTGGTGTCGGCCTATACCTTTGCGGCGGGCATTTCAGGACTTTTGGCAGCCACCTACATTGACCGCTTTGGCCGCAAGCGAATGATGCTCACCCTGTACCCTTTGTTTGGGGCAGCAGCATTGGCTTGCAGCATGGCCCCCACATTTGCTTGGCTCATGATGGCCCGGGTGGCATCGGGATTTTTTGGTGGAGTCTTGATGGCTTTGTCGCAAACCATCGTGGCAGAAGTCATTCCTTTTGAGCGCAGGGGCCGGGCGATGGGCGTGGTCATGACATCCTTCTCTGTGGCCACGGTGGCGGGTGTGCCCTTGGCACTCTTCTTGGCCTCTCATTTCAATTGGCATGCGCCATTTGTGGCCATTGCGCTCATGGTGAGTCTGTGCGCCTTGGGTGCTGCAAAAACCCTGCCCAGTTTGAAGGGCCATCTGACGGCCCACCCAATTGGCGATTCAGCACCGAGCATGTTGGCTAACCTGCGCTTGGTGTTGGTCGACCCCAATCACTTGAGAGCCTACGCCATGTCATCGAGCATGGTGTTTGCGGGTTTTGCAGTCATCCCCTACATCACACTTTATTTACAAGGCAATGCGGGCTTTACGCCAGAGCAAATTCCTTATGTTTATTTAAGCGGCGGAATTTGCACCTTGATTTCTGCGCGCTTCATTGGGCATTGGTCGGATCGCGCGGGCAAAGCTTATGCATTTCGCCGATTGGCCATTTTGATGCCTTTGCCCTTGCTGGCGATGACGCTGTCAGCAGAATTGCCGATGGTGGGTGTGTTGCTAGTTTCTTGTTTGTTGTTTGTGGTGATGAGTGGCCGCATGATTCCTGGGATGGCCTTGATTGGTGCCTCAGCCGATCCTCGCAGGCGCGGCAGTTTCATGACCCTGAACTCAGCCGTTCAGTCACTTGCCATGGGCTTGGCGGCACTGGTGGGCGGACAAATTTTGGGACGCGATGGCAATGGACACTTAACCCACTACTGGATGGCGGCTTTGCTAGGGGGAGGCGCCAGCCTTTTGAGCTTTGTGTTGGCAAGCAAACTGAGGCTTCATGGTGAAGCGCAAGCTTGAACAATTTGCGATTTATTTCAAGATAGGAATTTATCAGCTTTTCTGAAAGAAAAGTGCAAGACTTGATCAAATTAAAGGGTTTAAATGGCCGTGCTTGCTTTTCACGATAGGGGCGCGCATAGTGGATTGAGCCCACCCCCATTTTGGGTCGGTGGTTTTTATCACAGAGAGCAACAGGAGGCTTTTTTTATGAATCTGACGATCAGTGGTCACCACCTCGAAGTTACACCCGCACTCAGAAGCTATGTCACTGGCAAGCTAGACCGAATTACTCGGCATTTTGACCAAGTGGTGGATGTGAACGTGTTGCTCACTGTAGTAAAACAAAAAGAAAAAGAGAAACGACAGCGAGCAGAGTGCAATATTCATGTCAAAGGCAATGATTTGTTTGCCGAAAGCTCACATCAAGATCTCTATGCTGCCGTTGATGACTTGGTCGATAAATTGGACCGCCAAGTGGTCAAGCACAAAAACAGAATCTTGGACCATCACCATACTGCGCCTAAGCGCATGATGTAAAAGCCGCATTATTTTGCAGTCAAGGACACCGCCGCACCCCTGAGGTGCGGTTTTTTTGGGAGATGACCTTTCTGAGGGTGCATAATCCGCCCTCGATATGAACAGACTTGCAGCCATGCTCCCTGTTGAACAAGTGCTGGTAGGCGTAGACGCCACCAGCAAGAAGCGCGCTTTTGAAGAGGCGGGTTTGCTGTTTGAGAATTTGCATGGTTTGTCCAGAGCCTTGGTCACTGACAGCCTGTTTGCAAGGGAGCGCTTAGGCTCTACCGGCTTGGGCCATGGTGTGGCCATTCCGCATGGCCGCATCAAGGGCTTGAAGTCTCCCATGGCAGCCGTATTCCAATTGGCCCAAGCCATTGGCTTCGATGCGCCCGATGAGCAAGCTGTGAAGTTGCTCATTTTCTTGTTGGTGCCCGAAGCGGCCACCCAAAAGCACTTGGAAATTTTGTCTGAAATTGCAGAGTTGCTTAGCAATGCCAGTACTCGGGACAATATGACCAGCAGCGCTACGGCATCCAGCTTGCACGATCTGATCGCCAAGTGGCTGCCTGCCAAGTGAGAATGATGAACTTTAGCCCATCAACGAAACGAGGTTGAGATGAAGCCTACCGCCGTCAGCGCAGACGCGCTGTTTGAAGACCACCGAGGCAAACTCAAGTGGCAGTGGATTGCGGGCTTAGGTGCCTCAGAGCGCCGGTTCGATGAAGTCGCTGTCCGTGCCGCTCGCTCCGGTGCCGATTTGGTGGGCTATTTGAACTACATCCATCCATACCGCGTTCAAATTTTGGGTGAACGCGAGGTGTCCTACCTGCTGCGAGGCAGTGAAGAGGATTGCATCAGGCGTGTTTCGCGCATCGTCACCTTGGAGCCCCCTGTGTTGGTCTTGGCCGATGGTCAAACTGCGCCTGAGGCCTTGCTTCGTGTGTGTGAGGGCGCCCAAATCCCCATGTTCTCGACGCCCGAGTCGTCGGCTTTTGTGATTGATGTGCTCAGGGCTTATTTGTCCAAACACTTTGCCGACCGCACCACCATGCACGGCGTGTTCATGGACATTTTGGGCTTGGGTGTCTTGATCACGGGCGAGTCTGGCCTCGGTAAGAGCGAGTTGGGTTTGGAGTTGATTTCCCGGGGCAATGGTTTGGTGGCCGATGACGCCGTTGATTTATTTCGCATCAACCAAACCACCATTGAAGGTCGCTGCCCAGAGTTGTTGGAAAACTTGCTCGAGGTGCGCGGCATTGGTCTGCTGGACATTCGGGGTATTTTTGGTGAAACCGCGGTGCGCCGCAAAATGCGTTTGAAACTCATCGTGCACTTGGTGCGTCACGAGAACTTCGAGCGCGACTACGAACGCATTCCCACAGAAACGCTCACGCAAGATGTGCTGGGCATTCCGGTTCGCAAGGTGGTCATTCAGGTGGTGGCTGGTCGCAACATTGCGGTGCTTGTGGAAGCCGCTGTGCGCAACACCATTTTGCAAATGCGAGGCATCGACACCTACCAAGACTTCATGGCGCGCCAACGCGCTGCCATGGGTTGAGTGATGCTTAATTAGCCTGACTTAAGCTCGGTTGCGATGGGGGCAGGGGTTTCGGGTGCAGTGAGCGTACAAACTGAGCGCATGATCTGCAATCACAAAGCCTTTGGACAGCGCCACATCGTGTTGGCGTTTTTCAATTTCGGCGTCGTAAAACTCTTCAACTTTGCCGCAGTCTAGGCACACCATGTGGTCGTGGTGCTGCCCCTCGTTCAGCTCATAGACCGCTTTGCCACTTTCAAAATGGTTTCGGCTTAACAGTCCAGCCTGTTCAAACTGGGTCAGGACCCGGTAAACAGTGGCCAAGCCGATGTCGGCATTGTCATTGAGCAAATGTTTGAAAACATCCTCAGCCGTCATGTGCCTTTGCGCCCCTTTCTGAAAGATTTCCAAAATCTTTTGCCGGGGAATGGTGGCTTTCAGTCCGGTGCTTTTGAGTTCGTCCATGTGTTTTCAGTCGCAATTGAAAGAGAAGGGCTTTGGTCAAAGGGGCTTCATCAGAGCCGAATGCTACCGCTACAATGACCCCATCATATGGCCTGCCAAGCATCCATGAAAAAACAAATTCGAATTTCTCTGCACAACACCTTGTCTTTGGGCGTGGCTGTGCCTTTGTTGTTGGTTCTTTTAAGTGCCTGTAGTTTGCCCCGTCTCAATGTGGCCACAGAGGCCGTTTTGTACATCCCTGAGGTGGTGCAAGGTAACTTTGTCTCACGTGAACAAAAAGAATTTCTCAAGCCAGGCATGTCGCGCTTGCAGGTAAGGGAAGTTCTGGGCACGCCCTTGGTTGCCAGCGTGTTTCACGAGCAGCGCTGGGACTACGTCTTCACCATTCGCCGCCAGGGTGTGCCAGCTCAAAGCTTTAGCCTCAGTATTTGGTTCAAAGGCGATGTGCTCGATCGCGTCACAGGCGATGAGTTGCCCAGCGAAACTGAGTTCGTCACCAAATTGGTGGTCAAAAAACCCAGTGCGAAGGTGCCTGAGTTAGAAGCCAAAGAAGAAGATTTGCGCAAATTCCCAGCCCCCGTTCGCAAAGCCGATCAGGCCCCAGCCGCGGCCTTGCCGCTGCCCAGTTCTTACCCCCCGCTTGAACCAGCCAAGCGCTGATGCATCACATGACACAAGTTGCTTCTTCACATTCTGTACCTCTGCATGCTGTGGCTGTTGCTGGCGCGTCTGGCCGCATGGGCCACATGCTCATAGAGGCCATTGCCAATGCCTCTGATTGCCGTTTAACGGGCGCGCTCGATTTGCCAAGCAGTGCTGCTATCGGCACAGATGCTGGTGCCGCTTTGGGCAAAGCCAGTGGCGTCTTGGTCACCGGCGATCTCAAGCTTGGCTTGCAAAACTCCCAATACCTCATCGACTTCACACGCCCTGAAGGCACCTTGGCGCACTTGAAAATTTGCCAAGCCTTGGGTGTCAAGGCCGTCATCGGCACCACCGGTTTTTCCGATGCTGAGAAAAATGAAATCAAAGCCATCGCCAAAGACATCGCCATTGTCATGGCGCCCAACATGAGCGTGGGCGTCAACGTCACGCTCAAATTGCTTGAAATGGCAGCCAAAGCACTGGCCACGGGCTATGACATTGAAATCATCGAGGCCCATCACCGCCACAAGGTGGACGCGCCATCTGGCACCGCCCTCAAAATGGGCGAAGTCATTGCCGATGCTTTGGGTCGAGACTTGAAAGACTGCGCCGTTTATGCCCGCGAGGGTGTGACGGGTGAGCGTGATCCTTCTAGCATTGGCTTTGCCTGCATCCGAGGCGGCGATATTGTGGGCGACCACACGGTTTTATTTGCAGGTACTGGCGAACGCATTGAAGTGACACACAAGTCTTCCAGTCGAGCCACCTATGCCCAAGGCAGTTTGCGGGCTGTCCGATTTTTAGCGGACCAAAAAACGGGCCTCTTTGACATGTTCGATGTGTTGTCCTTGAGATAAAGCCACAGGCCATGAATTTATTGACCTTTTGGGCTGAAGGTGACTGGCTCACCCGATTCGTGGCTTTGGCTTTGCTGGCCATGTCAGTCAGCACTTGGGTGGTCATTTTTTGGAAACTCAATTTGCTGCGCCGAGTGAAACATGATGTGCCGCAAAGCACGGCCGTTTTTTGGCAATCCGCTCAATTTGAAGAAGCCCATGCCCGCGTCGCGCAATTTGACCGCGATCAATCTGTCACCCCGCTTTTAGAGGCCACCTTGTTGCCCTTGGGCGGCACCTTGGCGGCGGCTGGCGAACGAGAGCATCAACTCACCCGGGTCCTGCGCGACAGCTTGCAGGCCACGGTCAACCGCTTGCAATGGGGGCAATTGCTGCTGGCCACAGTGGGCGCCATTTCGCCATTTGTAGGCTTGCTTGGCACGGTGTGGGGCATTTTCAATGCCCTGAGCGGCATGGCAGAGGTCGGTCAAATTACGCTAGACCGCGTAGCTGGCCCCGTGGGCGAAGCCTTGGTCATGACCGCCGCGGGCCTGGCGGTGGCCATTCCAGCGGTCTTGGCCTACAACGTGTTGGGCCGAACCGTGGCCCAAATTGAAATTGAGCTAGAAGGGTTTGCACAAGACCTGATGAACTTGCTCACCGGACGACACAACTAAAAGGCTCTAAGGCAAAGTCATGGCATTTGGTCGATTCCCTCGCGCTGTGCAGGCCAAACCCTTCAGTGACATCAATGTGACGCCATTGGTCGATGTGATGCTGGTGTTGTTGGTCATATTCATACTCACTGCGCCGCTGCTCACCAGCGCCATTCGCCTTGACTTGCCCCAATCCCAGGCCGCTCAAGCGGGGGAGGCGCCTGAAGCACTTAGCCTCAGCCTGAAATCATCTGGCGAGCTCTTCATCAATGACAAGCCTGTCACGCTGGCGGCCTTGCCAACGGAGCTTCAGCAATTGGCCACGCAAAAGCCCAATTTGGAAGTCCAGCTTCGGGTGGACCAGGCGGTTCCTTATGGTCAAGTTCTTGAACTCATGGGTCTTGCCCAGCAGGCCGGCTTAAGCCGAATTGGCTTTGTGACGGCACCCGGAACGGACGCTCCAAAGACCGCTCCAAAGGCCGACATGCGCTGATCTTTTGCAACGTGGACGCACTTTGCGTGCGAATCAGGGCACGGTGCAACCTGCAGAGGAATTTCACCTCGCCAAACACCTACAATTTGCAACATCATGCAAGACAAGTACAACCACCTAGAAGTTGAGCCCGCGGCGCAAAGCCAGTGGAATGCTCGCGACGCTTACCGCGTTACCGAAGACGCCCATAAAAAGAAGTTTTATGCCTGCTCCATGTTGCCCTACCCCAGCGGCAAACTGCACATGGGCCACGTGCGCAACTACACCATCAACGACATGCTCACGCGCTATTTGCGCATGAACGGCTACAACGTGCTCATGCCCATGGGCTGGGATGCGTTTGGTTTGCCTGCAGAGAATGCTGCTTTGAAAAATGGTGTGCCCCCCGCCAAGTGGACCTACGAAAACATCGCTTACATGAAAAAGCAGATGCAAGCCATGGGCTTGGCCATTGACTGGAGCCGCGAAGTGGCCACTTGCGATGCCAGCTACTACAAATGGAACCAGTGGTTGTTCTTGAAGATGCTAGAAAAGGGCGTGGCTTATCGCAAAACACAAGTCGTCAATTGGGATCCG
The DNA here is from genome assembly GCA_903856875.1 of uncultured Burkholderiales bacterium. GTDB lineage: Bacteria > Pseudomonadota > Gammaproteobacteria > Burkholderiales > Burkholderiaceae_C > Limnohabitans_A. The sequence goes on along the minus strand of CAIODE010000182.1, from coordinate 3,627 downwards.
GTTGACCAAACCGTGTTGGCCAACGAGCAAGTGATTGACGGCAAAGGCTGGCGCACAGGCGCAGTGGTCGAGAAGCGAGAAATTCCTGGCTACTACCTCAAGATTACGGATTACGCGGAAGAACTGCTCGACTTTGTCACTGGCGACAAATTGCCAGGTTGGCCCGAGCGCGTGAAGCTCATGCAAGAAAATTGGATTGGCAAATCCACGGGCGTTCGCTTTGCATTTCTACATGACATTCGCGGCGCAGACGGACAGCTTATTCAAGACGGCAAGATGTATGTGTTCACCACACGCCCTGACACCATCATGGGCGTCACGTTCTGTGCGGTGGCGCCCGAGCATCCTTTGGCAGCGCACGCAGCGCTCAAGCAACCCGCATTGGCCACGTTCATCGAGACTTGCCAAAAGGGCGGCACCACCGAAGCCGAGTTGGCAGTCAAAGAAAAAGAAGGCATGCCCACCGGCTTGTTTGTCTCGCACCCCCTCACAGGCAAAGCTGTTGAAGTGTGGGTGGGCAACTATGTGCTCATGAGCTACGGCGACGGCGCCGTCATGGGCGTGCCTGCGCACGACGAGCGCGATTTTGAATTTGCCTTGAAATACAAATTGCCCATTCAGCAAGTGGTGGCCTCCAAAGGTGTGACCTTCAGCCACACCGAATGGCACGATGGCTTTGGCGACAAGGCCAACGGCGTGTTGGTCAACTCTGGCCAATACGATGGTTTGAGTTTCAAAGATGCGCTCGAAGCCGTGGCTGCCGACTTGGCTGCCAAAGATTTGGGCAAAAAGAAAACCACTTGGCGTTTGCGCGATTGGGGCGTCAGCCGTCAGCGCTATTGGGGCACACCTATTCCCATCATCCATTGCGATGAACACGGCGCTGTGCCCGTACCCGAAAAAGATTTGCCCGTGGTTTTACCGCTTGATTGCATTCCCGATGGCTCGGGCAATCCGCTCAACAAACATGAAGGCTTTCATGCTGGCGTGGTGTGCCCTGTGTGCGGTAAACCATCGCGCCGTGAGACTGACACCATGGACACGTTTGTCGATTCGTCTTGGTACTTCATGCGCTATTGCGATCCGAAGAATACCGACAAGATGGTGGCCGAAGGCGCTGATTACTGGATGCCGATGGACCAGTACATTGGCGGCATTGAGCACGCTATTCTGCACTTGCTCTATGCGCGCTTCTGGACCAAAGTCATGCGCGATTTGGGCTTGGTGAAAGTGGACGAGCCCTTCACCAAACTGCTCACGCAGGGCATGGTGTTGAATCACATTTTTTCACGTCGCACTGACAAAGGTGGCAAAGATTATTACTGGCCGCACGATGTTGAGAATGTGTTGGCCGAAGATGGCAAAGTGACAGGCGCGCGTTTGAAAAATGCTGTGGGTAATTTGCCTGTAGGTACAGCCATCGACTACGAAGGCGTGGGCACCATGTCCAAGTCGAAAAACAACGGCGTTGACCCGCAAGACCTGATTGAAAAATACGGCGCCGACACTGCGCGTCTCTACACCATGTTCACCGCACCGCCCGAAGCCACTTTGGAGTGGAATGATGCAGCGGTCGAGGGCAGCTACCGTTTTGTGCGCCGTGTATGGAACTACGCCGTCAAAGTTGAAAGCGCTTTGAAAGTTGGCCTAGCCGTCGATCGTGCGCAGCCCATCAGCTTCAGTGCCGATGCCAAAAAATTGCGCCTTGAAATTCACTCGGTTTTGCGTCAAGCCAATTACGACTACGAGCGCATGCAATACAACACTGTGGTATCGGCGCTCATGAAGATGCTCAACACGCTGGAAGATACGCCGCTGTCTTCATCCAAAGTTGTCAATGACAACGCCGCCTTGGCAGAGTGCTATGCCATCTTGTTGCGCGTGATGTACCCCGCTTGCCCACACTTGGCTTTTCAGTTGTGGAACGAGTTGGGCTATGGCGCAAGCCAAGGTGATTTGCTCGATGTAGCGTGGCCTGTTGTTGACGAAACAGCTTTGCAACGCGATGAAATCGAACTCATGTTGCAAATCAACGGCAAGCTGCGTGGCTCGCTCACGGTGCCTGCCAATGCTGACAAAGCAGCCATTGAACAAGCGGTTGCGGCGCATGAACAAGTAACCAAGCAAAGCGCTGGCGCTGCACCGAAGAAAATCATTGTGGTGCCTGGCCGTTTGGTCAACGTGGTGTTGTAAAGCGACTTTCATCTCAGCGCCTAAAGACTCAAGCATGAAAAATTCACAACAGTTCCTGAACCGTCGCCAATCGCTGAAAGCCTTGGGGCGCAGTTTGGCAGGCGGCGCACTTTGGGGTGGCTTGGCAGCAACGGGTTTGTCGGGCTGTGGTTTTCAATTGCGCCAAAGCGCAGATTTGCCTTTTAAAACTTTGTTTTTGATCTTGCCGCGGCAATCGGCCTTGAGCACAGATTTACGGCGCAATTTGGCCAGTCAAGCCAACTTGAAGGTCTTCACCGAAGCGCGCGACATGGCTAGCTCTGAGGTGATTTTGGATGTCCTGTCTGAAGTGCGCGAGCGCGTGGTGGTGGGTTTGAATGCGTCGGGTCAAGTGCGTGAATTGCAACTGCGCTTGAAAGTAAAGTTTCGTTTGCGTACGCCGCAAGGTCAGAACCTCATTCCTGAAGTTGAGTTGCAGCAACAACGCGATCTGAGCTTTTTAGAATCTGCAGCCTTGTCCAAAGAAATTGAAGAAACCATGATGTACCGCGACATGCAAGTTGACATCGTGCAACAAATTTTGCGCCGCTTGGCTTCGGTCAAATCTCTTTAAGCCAGCGCACCGCCCCGTCTTTATGCAATTGGCCCTGCCGCAGCTTCAAGCACATCTGCAGAAAGGCTTGCGAAGTCTTTATACCTTGCACGGCGATGAGGCCTTGTTGGTGCAAGAGGCGGCCGATACCATTCGCGCAGCGGCGCGTCAGCAAGGCTATACCGAACGCAGCGTGCATGTGGTGTCTGGCGCGCACTTTGATTGGAGTGAGGTGCTGGCTGCAGGCGGCTCTATGAGCCTTTTTGCCGAGCGCCAAATATTAGAAATTCGCGTACCCACTGGAAAGCCTGGCAAAGAGGGCAGTCCCATGATTCAGCAACTGGCAAAGAGCGCAGAAGGCAACGACAGCACCTTGACGCTGTTTGTGCTCCCCCGTTTAGACAGTGCCACTAAAAAAGGGGCATGGTTTGGTGCCCTGGAACAATTTGGCGTCTCTTTGCAAATTGACTCTTTGGACAGAGCCCAATTGCCACAGTGGATTGCACAGCGATTGAAGTTGCAAAATCAAAACGTTGCATCTGGCCAAGATGGACAAAATTGTTTGCAATTTTTTGCAGACAGGGTGGAAGGTAATTTGCTGGCAGCCCATCAGGAAATTCAAAAGCTGAGTTTGTTGTACCCCGCTGGTGAATTGACACATGCACAAGTTGAAAGCGCTGTCATGAATGTGGCGCGCTACGATGTTTTTAAATTGTCCGAAGCGGTGTTGGCGGGCCAAGTGGCCCGCGTGCAACGCATGCTAGATGGTTTGCAAGCCGAGGGTGAGGCGGCCGTCTTGGTGCACTACACTTTGGCCGAAGACATTCGCGCCTTGAAGCGGGTAAAGGATGCCATGGCTGAGG
>CAIODE010000181.1 GCA_903856875.1 uncultured Burkholderiales bacterium | reverse complement strand
GGCTGGCATTTCAAACAGCCATGGCCCCTCTTTCATGCTCAAAAATGCTGTCGTGTAGAGCGTGTCGACGTTGGGCCGCACCACCTCTTTAAATTGGGCGTTTGGAAAGTGCCTGACCAAACGCAATTGATTTTCGGGACCCGCGTATTTGGCACTGTGAACGCGCGTGGTGTCCATCATGACCAAGGGGTAGCCATACAAATAAGCCTCTGCGCCTAGCATGATCTTGTCTTTGATGACAAGCAATAAGGCTGAAAGCAAGGTCACCAAGACCAAGGCCGAAAGCAGGATACGTTTCACAATCATCACGGTTGGTAGATGGTTCTAAAACCCAAGTGGCTTACCGCCAAATCTTCTTCTTGGGGTTGCCTAGACCCCGCGCGATAGCGCATGCAGTAGTTGGGTGCACACAAAAAAGAGCCACCCTTAATCACGCGTGCTTTGGGATCTGAATTGGCGTGAAGCTTTTTAAAAATGGGCGGCCGTTGTGCTTCATCAGGGTCGAGCCCTTGGTTTGAACTTGTACCTGTCTGACTGGAAACTGCAGGCCTGTCGGCTACAAATGCATCGGCAGTGAGCTCCCAGACATTGCCAATCATGTCGAACAAACCGTAAGCATTGGGCGCATAGCAGCCCACTGGTGCAACACCTGAAAATCCATCTTCGCTGGCATTGGCCATGGGAAAAATTCCTTGCCATGTGTTGGCACTGGTAGGTTGATCGTGTTGGCCTGGTAATTCTTTGGCGCCGGCGCGAGCGGCCCACTCCCACTCTGCCTCCGTGGGTAAGCGATGGCCTTTCCATTGGGCATAGGCTTGAGCATCTTCAAAAGTGATATGCACCACAGGAAATTGGCCGTAGTTGTCTACGCTGGATTCTGGGCCCGCTGGCTGCTTCCAATTTGCGCCCGGTATGTATTGCCACCACTGCCGCGGGTCATCTCCGTAGCTGAGCTTGGCTGGCACCTTAAACACCACGGCCCCAGGTTTGCGCATGTCTTCTGGCAAGCTGGCAATCAATTGAGGGTTGACCGGCCGCTCTGCTACAGTGACAAAGCCAGTGGCTTTCACGAAGGCTGCAAATTCTGAATTGGTCACCTCAGTGCGGTCCATCCAAAAACCCTTCACTCGCACATTGCGAACAGGTTTTTCTTCCGCATAAACACTGTCGCCCATGTCGAACACGCCTTCGGGAATCCAAACCATGCCGGGTCTGGGGGCGGCGCTTGAAGGCGGTGGTAGCTCGCATTGCAATTTGGCGGGCAGCGCTTGTTTGGGGGAGGCTTCATGTCTTGTCAACCAGAAGGCCGTAGCGCCTAAAACCAAAACGACTGAACCGGCAACAGACCATTGAAGAAATTTCATGACGACACTATAAATCCAAAGCGCCGTTCAATGGCCGTCAACTTTGGCCCGAGCAAGCGTTTCAGTTTGAAAGTCAAAATTAACCCAGAAGCTTTTCAAGCAAAATAGGACCATGAATCTTTTTGAAACCAGTCGACAAGTCACCGTGCTAGGCGCCGGCATGGTGGGGGTTTCATGTGCTTTGGCTTTGCAGGCCAAGGGTTGGCGCGTGACCTTGGTGGACCAACAAGCGCCCGGTGAAGAAACTTCGCACGGCAACGCAGGTGTGCTTTCGCGCAGTTCTTTGTTGCCATTCAATCGGCCTGGGCTGTGGCAAAGCCTGCCCTCAATGTTGCTCAGGCCTGGGCCTCAATTGAAGATCCGGGCCAGTGCACTGTCCCAGTGGCAGTGGCTTTGGCGCTTTGTTTGGCACGCCAAGCGTTCTTCGTTTGAATTAACCACCGTGGCTTTAGATGGCTTGATACAACTCTCTTCGGACACGCACCGTGCATGGTTGAAAAAAGCTCAGGTTGAAAACCGATTGCGAGACACAGGTTGGCTTTGGTTGTATGCCCATGCCGCCGCATTTGAATCAGGTGCTGGAAGTCGTGAAATTTTGCAAGAATTTGGCATTGCTGCAGAAGTATTGAATGCGTCATCGCTGCAGGCTTTGGAGCCCCATTTAGCACCTGCATTCAGCCATGCGCTGTGGGTCAAAGATGCCGCATCGGTCGATAACCCGCGTGCCGTGGTGAAGGCTTATGCCAAGCAGTTTTTGGAAGGCGGCGGGCAGATTGTGCAAGCACAAGTCCGTGCCATTCAACAGCAAGCCAATGGCTGGCAATGGGTGAACCCAGAAGGGGGCGTACTTTGGACGCCCAACTTGGTGGTGGCCTTGGGGCCTTGGTCTGAAAGCTTGCTTGAGGCCAGCCACTTGAGCACTAAGTTCAAAGTCAACATGGGTTTTGAGCGTGGCTACCATCGGCATTTTCAAGCGCTTGAAGGGGTTCGTTTGGGGCGCCCCATTTATGACTTGACTGGCGCTTATGTTTTATCGCCCATGAAAGACGATCTGGGTGCAGACGTGTTTCGACTGAGCACTGGCGTTGAGTTGGCCGCGCGCGACGCTGCACCCAATTTGCAGCAGTTGGAAGCAGCAGAAAATGCAGTTCGTCGTGTCTTGCCCATGAAATCTGCTGTGCCAGGATCAGATTGGCTGGGCTCGCGCCCCACCACGCCAGACAGCCGGCCTGTGATTGGCGAGATGCCCAACTGCCCAGGTTTGTGGTTGGCCTTTGGGCATCAGCACATTGGCTTCAGCACAGGCCCCGGCACGGGTGTACTTTTGTCTGAATTGATGTCGAGCGAGGCGACCAGCATTGACCCACGGCCTTTTGCGCCCAATCGGTATTAGAAGAATCGATTCAGTTTAG
>CAIODE010000180.1 GCA_903856875.1 uncultured Burkholderiales bacterium | reverse complement strand
TCTGGTTTACCTAGACGATCACCTGGTGGTTCTGAATAAACCCTCGGGTTTGTTGAGTGTGCCAGGCCGCGGCGAAGACAAACAAGACTGCCTCATTGTCAGAGCACAAAGTGAATGGCCCAACGCACTGACCGTGCACCGCTTGGACATGGCCACTTCCGGCTTGGTGGTCGTTGCCAGAGGCCCCGAAGTGCAACGCAGTTTGAGCCAAGCCTTTGCGCTGAGAGACGTTCACAAAACCTATGAAGCTGTGGTGGACGGTATTTTGCAAAGTGCAAACCCTATCAGCCCAGATGCGTGGGGCGACATTCAAATGCCCTTGCTGATCGATTGGCCTAACCGTCCCAAAAGCAAAATAGATTGGGAACATGGCAAACCCAGCCACACACAATGGCGCATCAAGAACGGCCCCTGTTTAGAGGCCACTACCCGCGTCGAGATGAAAGCTATTACAGGTCGAACGCACCAACTGCGCTTGCACATGATGGCCATCGGTCATGCCATACTGGGAGATGGCTTGTATGCCTCCGCAGAAATTTTGGCAAAATCTCCTCGCCTTTTATTGCACGCCCGCGAACTCCAATTCAAGCATCCAATCAAGGCAGAATGGATGGCATTCGAAAGTATGGTTCCGTTTTAATTCGAAAGAAGATCAACATGACACAACATCTCTACATCTTGACGGGCGGCTCACGCGGCATGGGTTTGGCCATTGCAGAGCAACTCTTAAAACCGGGGCATACCCTCATCTGCATTTCACGCAATCAACAAGCCAGCCTTTCTGAGCTTGCTCAAAAATCAGGGGCCACACTCGCGCAGTGGTCGCATGATCTGGCAGACGGTGCTGTCGCAAGTGACGCATTGCAAAAATGGCTCAAGTCGCAAAAACCCAGTGAATTCCAAAGTGCCACGCTCATCAACAATGCAGGCGTCATTCCTCGAATTGGGCCTTTGAGTGAAGCAGACCCTCACAATCTGGCCATGGCATTGCGCGTGGGTTTAGAGGCGCCCATGCAGTTGTGTTCGGCCTTTTTAAGCGCCACCGAAGCTTGGTCTATGCCCCGCAAAGTGGTTAACATTTCCTCTGGACTTGGCCGCCGTGCTATGGCCTCGCAATCGGGCTACTGTGCAGCCAAGGCAGGCATGGACCACTTCACCCGTTGCTTGGCCCTAGAAGAGGCACTTAAACCCCATGGTGCCAAAGTAACTTCTCTGGCCCCAGGGGTTATTGATACAGACATGCAAATCCAGCTGCGAGCAGCGCCAGCCGAAAGCTTTCCAGATCAAGGTGGTTTTCAACAACTCAAAGCTACAGGACAACTGACGTCCCCAGCTGATGCCGCCAAGCGAATTCTTGACTATTTAGCTCGCCCAGACTTTGGCAGCAACCCTGTGAGTGATGTCAGGGATGCCTAAACGGTTTTTGTCAGCGCCCTGTAGTCTTTTTTGGTCAGAATTTGGTTTTAAATCTATTTCAAATCAAGGGAGACTCAGATGAGCCGTGAAGTCGTAGTGGTCAGCAGTGTTCGCACTGCCATTGGAACATTTGGCGGCAGCCTCAAGGACATTGCCCCCACAGAGTTGGGCGCCCAAGTGGTGCGTGAAGCCCTGAAGAGAGCCAATACCGATGGCAAAGATGTCGGTCATGTGGTGTTTGGCCATGTAGTCAACACCGAACCCAAAGACATGTACTTGTCGCGCGTTGCTGCCATCAACGGTGGTTGCGCTGAAGGCACACCCGCTTTCAATGTGAACCGTCTGTGCGGTTCAGGTTTGCAAGCTATTTTGTCTGCAAGCCAATCCATTTTGCTGGGCGATGCCGATGTGGCCATTGGCGCCGGTGCAGAAAACATGAGCCGCGCACCTTACGCCATCAACACCAATCGTTTTGGCGCTCGCATGGGTGACACCAAAATGATCGACATGATGGTGGGCGCACTGCACGACCCCTTTCACACCATTCACATGGGCGTGACCGCCGAGAACATTGCCGCCAAGTGGGGCATCACGCGCGAAGATCAAGACAAGTTGGCCGTTGAAAGCCACAACCGTGCAGAGCGCGCCACGCAAGCCGGCTATTTCAAAAATCAGATCATGCCGGTCATGCTTAAAACGCGCAAAGGCGAAGTGGCTTATGACACAGACGAGCATTTCCGCCCTGGATGCACCATGGAAGAATTGGGCAAGCTCAAGCCCGTGTTCATCAAAGAAAACGGCACCGTCACAGCCGGCAATGCTTCAGGCATCAACGATGCTGCAGCGGCCGTGGTGTTGATGGAAGCTGGCGCAGCCAAGGCCCGCGGCGTCAAACCTTTGGCACGCTTGGTGGCTTACGCACACGCCGGTGTCGATCCCAAGTACATGGGCATTGGCCCTGTGCCTGCAACTCAGTTGGCTCTGAAAAAAGCGGGCCTCACCGTGAATGATTTGGATGTGATCGAAGCCAACGAAGCGTTTGCGGCACAAGCTTGCGCAGTCACGCGCGACCTGGGGCTCGACCCTGCCAAGGTCAACCCCAATGGTTCTGGCATTTCATTGGGTCACCCTATTGGTGCAACAGGCGCTTTGATTACCGTGAAAGCATTGCACGAATTGCAACGCATCAATGGACGTTATGCCTTGGTCACCATGTGCATTGGCGGCGGCCAGGGTATTGCTGCCATTTTTGAGCGCATGTAATCAACTGTTTGACGCCAAAAAAAGGCCATCGCATGATGGCCTTTTTCAATGGAGACAAGAAAATTGCAATCAGCGATAGCGCTCACGTGCAATGCGTGCGCCTTCTGCCAAAGCTTGTAATTTCTTTTCAGCTACTTCCCGGCTCATGGGTGCCAGGCCGCAATTGGTACAAGCAATGATGCGCGCCTTGGGCACAAACTGTAGCGCAC
>CAIODE010000179.1 GCA_903856875.1 uncultured Burkholderiales bacterium | reverse complement strand
TACAATCAGTGACATTACAATTCCTCTGACATGACTAATCCCACCACCGTCGACCAGATTGCAGACCGGGTTGAGCACCTTTTGCTCCGCCACGAAGAGCTGCATAAGACCAATGCACTGCTGCATCAGCAAGTGCTGGCCTTGTCTCACGAGCGCGACCTGCTCAAGTCCAAATTGGCGGCCGCCCGCTCCCGTGTTGACGCCCTGATTGAGCGTTTGCCCCAAAATTCTCCCTCTGACGCCGACTCATGAGTAACAAACAACTTGAAGTTCAAATCATGGGACAAAGCTACCTTTTGGGCTGCCCCGAAGGTGGTGAAGCCCGTTTATTGGCGGCAGTAGACAAAGTTGACCAGGCCATGTGCAAGGTGCGCGACGCCGGCAAAATTAAAGCCCGCGATCGCATTGCGGTATTGGCCGCCCTTAACTTGGCCTTTGAACAAGCTGAATCATCCTCAAGCGCAGAGACCCAAACAGCCAAACCGCCGTTACAAGCAGCCGCTTTCAATGATGCTGACAATGACCGCCTAGGTCAGTTGCTCAAAAAACTGGATCAGGCCCTTCATCAAGACGGCCAATTGATCTAAGCCTACAATCGCGCTGTCTGCAGTGCATGCTGGGCTTTATATTTCCTTGAACCAATGCTCTTAGAGCCCGGGCTTGGAACATCGTCTGGTGAGCGTGATCATCTCGCGTCAGATGAACCCAACGCCAGTCTGACCTAGCCCACCTGAACCCCGGTTCAGGATGCCGGTCCAGTGGCACTTGCAGACACCTTTTAAAACATCTCGAATCCGCCGGTAGGAGACCCGCATGAAGTGGCTGCGTTATTCTCACCAAGGCCAGGTTGGCTTGGGTCAATTGGTGGGTGACACCCTCCATGTTCATCAAGGCTCTCTATTTGAAAATCCTCAACCCACGGGCGTCACCTTGCCTTTGTCGGACCTTGAGATTTTGGCACCTTGCCATCCCACCAAAGTGTTGGCCCTTTGGAACAATTTCAAAGCGGCTGCAGAAAAGAATGGCTGGAGCGCACCCACTGAGCCTCTCTACTTTCTCAAATCGCCCAACTCCTATTCGCATCATCTACAAGCTGTGATTCGGCCCCAGCAAGATTTAGGCAGAGTGGTTTACGAAGCCGAACTGGGCATCGTCATTGGGAGACGTGGTCGCGACATTCCCCTCGAAGAAGCCAAACATTATATTTTTGGTTACACCTGTGTGAACGATGTCACCGCGGTAGAACTGCTGCGTTCAGACACCAGTTTTGAACAATGGACTCGCGCTAAAAATTTTGATGGTTTTACCCCTTTTGGCCCCTACATAGAAACTAAATTGGATTGCACCAGCGCCATCGTGACGGCCAAAGTAAATGGCCGAGAGCGCCAAAATTATCCAGTCAGCGACATGTTTTTTTCACCCCAAGAATTGGTCTCCAAACTCTCAAGGGGCATGACCTTAGAAGCGGGCGATATTATTTCTTGCGGCACCTCGCTCGGGGCCATGCCTTGGCAAAATGAGGCAGTGGTCGAAGTCTCTATTGAAGGCATTGGCACCCTCTCTAACACCATGAAAGAGCCAGCATGAGTTTGAACATTGCCATTGTTGGCGCAGGCGCCATTGGGGGCTACCTCGGTGTGAAGTTGGCCTTGTCAGGCAACAACGTCACCTTCATTGCGCGCGGTGAAAACCTCAAAGCCATTCAAGCCAATGGCATGACGCTTAACTTGGAAGACGGCACATCGCTGCATGCCCCAAAAGTCAAGGCATGCACCATTGCCGAAGCCACGCCGCATGACTACGTTTTCTTAACAATGAAGTCGCACCAGGTGAGTCCTGTTGCAGCAGAAATTGGTCGGCTGTGCCACGACAACACCGCTGTAGTCACCCTTCAAAACGGCGTTCCCTGGTGGTACTTTTACAACCTGGTGGGCGACTATCAAAATCGCCAATTGAGTTCCATTGATCCTGGTGGTGCACAGTGGCAGCACATTGGCCCAGAGCGAGTGATTGGTGCGGTGGTTTACCCCGCTGCTGAATTGATTGCGCCTGGCATCGTCAAACTCATTGAGGGCAACCGCTTTACCTTGGGCGAACCCAGTGGCGAAAAATCAGAACGAGTGACGGCATTGGCGCAGGCCATGATTGCAGCAGGATTCAAAACCCCTGTGTCCACAGACATTCGCAGCGAGTTGTGGGTCAAGCTTTGGGGCAACCTCACCTTTAACCCTGTATCTGCTTTAACGCACGCCACGCTGGAAGACATTTGCAATTTTGATCTCACGCGAAATTTAGCAGCACGCATGATGACGGAAGCTCAAACGGTGGGAGAAAAACTAGGCGTTCAATTCAAAATCAGCATTGACAAACGGATTGCCGGTGCACAAGCTGTGGGTGCCCACAAAACCTCCATGCTGCAAGACGTAGAACACGGCAAAGCTATGGAATTAGAAGCCCTCTTAGGCAGCGTGATTGAACTGGGCAGCATTTGCAACATGCCCACACCCACACTCGAATCGGTTTACGCCATGACGCGCTTGCTCGAGCAGAGTGTGTTGAAAAAAGGCAAAGGACTTAGCCTCAACTGAGTTTTCACCAGTCCCAAAAAAGTCAACAAATCTTGGATCAAGCAGCATTCGACCAAGGCATCTGATTGGAGGCTCATCTTTAGATGATTTTTCACAATAAACTCCCTAGTAACCAAGTATACTGATAAGTATCTTTATGGAACTATGCGTATTTTGTCCAGGTTTAAACCCTTTAAATTCAACTTTTCGTCCACTGACTAATGAAAACCCTGATAGAACTTCTGGCGGCCGGAAATGCCCAATCTACTTGTTTAAGTGCCGCTAACAGTGCGCCCCTCACCTACTCAGCCTTTCGTCAACTTGCTCAGTACGTTCAAACAGCCCTTAACCAAGTTGGCATTGGCCGCCACGATCGCGTGGCCTTGGTTTTGCCCAACAGCGCAGAAATGGCCGCCAGTTTTGTGACGACAGCCTGCTGCAGTACACCAGCCCCGTTAAACCCCAGCTACCGTGCCGATGAATTTGAGTTTTATCTGAACGACTTGAACGCCAAGGCCTTGGTGGTTGAAAAGGGCTCTAGCAGCCCTGCCCTTGCAGTGGCTGCCAAAATGGGCATTGCACTCATTGAACTCGAACCCACACCCACCTTAGGTGCGGGTACTTTCACACTGAACATGCATGGCCTTGCACCCAAACCTGCCCAACACCCAGGTGCTGCCCAAGCTGATGATGTGGCCTTGGTTCTTCACACGTCGGGCACCACCTCACGCCCCAAAATTGTTCCGCTGACGCATCGCAATGTGAGTGCATCTGCACAAAACATTGCGATCAGCACGCGCTTTAGCAGTTCTGATCGCGGCTTGAATGTCATGCCACTGTTTCACATTCACGGCCTCATTGCTGGCATCTTGGCGCCGCTGTCTCAAGGCGGCGAAGTCTATTGCACCAGCGGCTTCAATGCCTTGAAGTTCTTCAGCCAAATGGACGAAGTCAAACCCACTTGGTATACCGCCGTGCCCACCATGCACCAGGCTATTTTGTCCAGATCGGCCAACAACAAAGAAGTGATTGCAAGGGTGCCACTTCGTTTCATTCGCTCGTCATCCTCTTCATTGCCACCTCAGGTTTTGGCAGAGCTTGAAGCCACCTTCAAAACACCCGTTATTGAAGCCTATGGCATGACCGAAGCAGCTCACCAAATGACTTGCAACCCCCTACCGCCTGGCCAAAGAAAGCCTGGCTCAGTAGGCTTGGCAGCAGGTCCTGAAATTGCCATCATGAGCGCAGACGGTGAATTGTTAGCTTCTGGTAGTACGGGAGAAATTGTGATTCGCGGCAGCAACGTCACGCCGGGCTATGAGAACAACGACAAAGCCAACGCTGACGCTTTTACCAATGGATGGTTCAGAACGGGCGACCAAGGCATGATTGACGAAGAAGGCTACGTCAGCATTACAGGAAGACTGAAAGAAATCATCAATCGCGGTGGCGAAAAATTCAGCCCGCGTGAAGTTGACGAAGTTTTGATGGACCATCCTGCCGTGGCGCAAGTGGTTTGCTTTGGCATCCCGCATGACAAATTAGGCGAGGAAGTTGGCGCTGCCGTGGTCCTGCGAGAAGGCATGACGGCTACTGAAAAAGAACTTCGCGAATACACGGCTATACGCTTGGCCGATTTCAAAGTGCCTCGCAAAGTTTTACTCTTGGACGAAATTCCCAAAGGTTCAACCGGTAAATTGCAACGTATTGGCATGGCTCAAAAGCTCGGCTTGGCTTAAACCCCATGGAACTTCAAATCTTTTTAGAACTGGGCCTCACAGGCACAGTGGTTGGGTTCATGGCTGGCTTGTTGGGCTTGGGCGGTGGTTTGCTCATGGTTCCGGTCTTGAGTTTTTTGTTGGGTAACATGGGTGTTGCCGAAGACTTGTCTATCAAAATGGCCATCGTCACTTCCATGTCGACCATTTTGTTCACTTCCATTTCAAGTGTGAGAACGCACCACAAACTGGGCGCTGTGCGTTGGGACTTGGTGAAAGGTTTGGCACCTGGCATTGTGATTGGCAGTGCCTTGGCCAGCCTCTGGATTTTTGTCGCCGTAAAAGGCGCCACCCTGGCCATTTTGTTTGGCGTGTTTGTGTCTTACTCTGCGTTTCAAATGTTCATGGACAAGAAACCAAAGCCTTCGCGGCAAATGCCAGGTTTTGTAGGTCAGTTGGGCATGGGGGGTCTGATTGGCATGCTGTCTGGCTTGGTGGGTGCTGGCGGCGCCTTTGTCAGCGTGCCCTTAATGGCCTGGTGCAACGTGGCCATTCACAACGCCATTGGCACCAGCGCTGCCTTGGGATTTCCCATTGCGCTTGCCAATGTAGCGGGCTTTGTCATCAGCGGTCTGAACTTAGACAATTTGCCCCCAGGCGCCATTGGCTATATCTGGTTGCCTGGCATGTTGGTCATTGCCTGTTTCAGCGTGGTCACAGCGCCCTTTGGCGCGCGAGCAGCGCACAAACTTCCTGTGAAGAAACTGAAACGGGTGTTTTCTTTCTTCTTGGTATTTCTTGCTGCGTATATGTTTAACAAAGGCATGAACGCTGTTTGACACACAGGCACAATGCGTTGCAAGCGCTTGCTATTAGGCAGCGAAACACAACAAGTGCTTACCCACTGCCACGTGCCCGTTTTGGTTCTATGCTAAGAACAAATTTTTGTGCTGATCGCGCAATAAATTTTTCTGTACTTTGCCCATGGTGTTTCGTGGGAGTTCCTGCACCACGAAACATTTTTTGGGTATCTTGAAATTGGCTAATTCCGATTTCAAAGTTGCAATGATGTGTTCGGAATTCAATTGAATGCCTGGCTTTGCAATCACAACGGCCACACCCACTTCACCAAAATCTGGATGCGGCACACCCACCAAAGCACTTTCGGCCACGCCCGGCATGTCGTTGATGTAGCCTTCAATTTCAGCTGGATAGACGTTGTACCCACCACTGATAATCAGGTCTTTACTGCGGCCCACAATGACCACGTAGCCACGTTCATCGTATTTGCCCACATCGCCTGTTTTGAAAAAACCGTCCGTCGTAAATTCTTCTTTTGTTTTCTCGGGCATGCGCCAGTAAGCCTGAAACACGTTCGGGCCTTTGACCTGAATATTGCCAATCTCGCCCACTGGCAAGTTCTTGCCATCGTCGCTTTGCACGCGCAGTTTGACACCTGGCAAAGGAAAACCCACTGTGCCACCACGGCGTTCACTTTGTCCACCATGGCGCTTGTCAGCCGCATAGGGGTTGGACGTGAGCATGACTGTTTCACTCATGCCATAGCGTTCTAAAATTGTATGCCCAGTGCGTTGATGCCATTCTGCAAAAGTTTCAACGAGCAGTGGCGCAGAACCCGCAATGAACAAACGCATGTTACGCACCGCTTGCTTGTTCAAGGCAGGCTCGGCCAACATGCGCACATACAGCGTGGGCACGCCCATGAAAACGGTGGCCTCGGGCATTTTGGCAATGACAAATTTGGGGTCAAATTTGGCGAGCCAAATCATTTTGCTGCCATTGATGAGCGCGCCATGAAGGGCCACGAACAAACCGTGAACGTGAAAGATGGGCAAGGCATGGATCAGCACATCGCCTTTTTTCCAACCCCAGTAGGTTTTCAAAGTTTGGGCATTGGTAAGCATGTTGCCATGCGTCAACATGGCACCTTTGCTTCTGCCCGTGGTGCCGCTGGTGTACAAAATGGCAGCCAAGTCATCTGCCTTTTGAAGCGCCACCTTGTGCTGATCTTTTTGATGCGCAGCGCGCTCTAGCAAAGTGCCCGTTCGATCGTCATTCAAAGTGAACACATGCTGTGTCCCTGCTTTGAATGCAATTTTGCTGACCCATCCAAAATTGGCACCTGAACACACCACCACTGCTGGCTCTGCGTTGCCAATGAAATATTCAATTTCAGAGCTTTGGTAGGCTGTGTTGAGGGGCAGGAAAACATACCCCGCACGAAGTGTTGCCAAGTAGAGCATGGCCGCCTCTACGGACTTCTCAACCTGCACCGCAATGCGACTGCCCTTTGGCAACTTCAAGCCATCTAACAAATTGGCCATCATGGCACTGGCCCGATCTAAATCGCGCCATGTGTAATTCAAGCCATGGTCTGTTTCAACCGCAATCGAATCTAGGTTTGCGGGGAATGCAGCACGCAACGCTGCAAACAAATTTTCTTGTGCCATCTTTAGTCCAACTTTGCGCCAGAGGCTTTCACCACTTGGCTCCATTTACGTAATTCAGTTTTAATGAATGCATCGAATTGTGCACCCGTCAAATTGGGGAATTCTGCGCCTTGCGCAGCCCAGACGGCTTTGGCGTCATCTGTTTGGCTGGCTTTGCGCACCTCTTCCACCATGCGCGCTTGCACTTCCGCCGATGTGCCTTTGGGTGCCCAAAGGCCATACCAAGTACTGACGGTGTAATCGGGCAAGCCTAATTCTGTAGAACAAGGCACATCTGGAAATGCAGGGTTGCGCTTAGCGCCCGACACCATGAGTGCCTTGATTCTGCCGCCCTTGATGTGCGCCGCCGAAGAGCCCAAGCCATCAAACATCATGTCCACATTGCCTGCAATCAAATCTTGCAAAGCCGGGCCTGCGCCTCGGTAGGGAATGTGGGTAATGAAAGTCTGAGTTTGAAGCTTGAACAACTCACCCGCCAAGTGGTGCGAGGTGCCACCGCCTGCAGATCCGTAGTTCAATTTACCTGGGTTCTTTTTGACAAAATCCAAAAACTCTTTCAAGTTGTTGGCCGGGACTTTCTTGGGATTGACCACCAAAACTTGAGGCACTGCAGCCACCAAAATGAGGGGGATCAAATCACGCTCTAAATCGTAATCCAGTTTGGGGTACATGCTGGGTGCAATGGTGTGATGAACCGCACCCATGAAAAAGTTGTAGCCATCTGGGGCGGACTTGGCAGCAATGCCAGCGCCCAATGTGCCGCCAGCACCACCCCTGTTATCAATGATCAGTTGCTTGCCTGTGAGCTTGGAAAAAATGGCAGACAAGGGGCGCGCAAAAGCATCGGTGCCGCCGCCGGCAGGAAATGGAACAATGAGGTTGACAGGTTTTGTAGGCCATGTGGATTGAGCCCAAGCTGGCAAGCTGGCAGCCAGTGAAGTGCCTGCCGCCCATTGCAAGAGGTTTCTGCGCTGAATGTGAGTTTCAGAATTTTGCATTTTCGTCTCCTTTGATTAATTTTTTGATTGAATCACTGTCTCATTTTAAAGATGGCAAAGGCCGTCAAACTTCGCTAGGCTTGTTGACAGCAAAATACAGAAATACGCCGGCCAAAATCATGGGGACACACAACCACTGCCCCATGCTGAGACCCAAGGACAAGAGCCCCAAGTGAGCATCTGGTTCGCGAAAGAATTCAGCCACGAACCTGAAAATACCATAGCCCATTAAGAACACTGCAGACACTTGGCCGATGGGGCGGTCTTTGCGGGCAAAAAACCAAAGTACTGCAAAAAGCAGCAGGCCTTCTAACAAAAACTGGTAAAGCTGAGACGGGTGACGTGGAAAATCTCCGGCT
Source organism: uncultured Burkholderiales bacterium (assembly GCA_903856875.1). GTDB lineage: Bacteria > Pseudomonadota > Gammaproteobacteria > Burkholderiales > Burkholderiaceae_C > Limnohabitans_A. The sequence goes on along the minus strand of CAIODE010000179.1, from coordinate 598 downwards.
CCTCTGAAAATCATGCCCCAAGGCAATTCTGGATCGGCTTGCCGTCCCCAAAGTTCGCCATTGATGAAGTTACCGATCCGGCCAGCGGCCAAGCCCGTGGGCACACAAGGCGCCACAAAATCCATCACTTGGAAAAAGGGTCGGTGGCGGGTTTTGGCAAACCAAACCATGGCTGCCATCACCCCAAGCAAGCCGCCATGAAAACTCATACCCCCCTGCCAGACATAGGCAATTTCTAGGGGGTGGGCCATGTAATAAGCTGGCTGATAAAACAAACAGTAGCCAATGCGCCCACCTAACACCACGCCCAAGACGCCGGCAAACAAAATGTCCTCGACATCCCGAAATTGCCAATGGGAGAGTCGCGCGTATGGGAGGTGGTTCAGCCTTCTGGTGGCCAGAAAGTAAAAAAGCCCAAAGGCGGCCAAATAGGTCAAACCGTACCAGTGAACCGCGACTGGTCCCAATTGCAATGCAACGGGGTTAATTTGAGGGTGAATCAACATGGGTTCCGATTGTGCACCTATCGCAAGGCTTATGGACAGAGTGCTAGCCCTTAGTTCTTCATGTGTCTTTCAGGGGCCAGTTCATGGGCAGG
>CAIODE010000178.1 GCA_903856875.1 uncultured Burkholderiales bacterium | reverse complement strand
TCCTGCACGAAAGAATGGCCGATTGGGCATCTCTCAGCCCCCAGCAAAGAGCTCAAGCCAGGCTCAATTTCAATGAGACCAAAACGCTAGGCACTGACGCCAAAAAAACGCATTGGGAGGCCTATCAAGCTTTAAGCCCTGAAGACAAGAAAAAACTCGCGGCACAGCAAACCACCAGCATTCAAGGCGCAGCCACCGCATCTCAGTCCACAGCACCACGCAAGGTCATTCCTTTGCCTGGCAAATCCACCCCGGTCGAAGCGGCCAACAAGTCCACCACAGGCATTGTGATCGACAAGAAAACCTTATTGCCCACCCTTGTGGCCATTCCTGAAGGCACTTGAGTTTTGAGCGAAGCATCCTCGCTGCCTGAAGGTTCAGCAGATTCAAGTCCTGAAACAAGCCTCATCTTCATCACCCCCTCTTTGCCACGCCGCATGGCCTGCTGGTTCTATGAGGGTATGTTGCTGTTTGGGGTGGTGTTTATTGCAGGCTACTTGTTTGGAACCCTTAGCCAAACAAAGCACGCCTTAGACAATCGCCATGGTCTACAAGCTTTCTTATTCCTTGTCTTTGCCATCTATTTCACTTGGCTTTGGTCCAAAGGGCAAACACTTGCCATGAAGACTTGGCACATCCAAGTGTTGGATGCTTCAGGTCAAAAGCTCACTCAATCTCGGGCATTGCTTAGGTACATCCTTAGCTGGGTGTGGTTTTTACCGCCCATTATTGCAACACTCCCCTTTCAATTGGCTGCCCCAGAAGTTGGGCTCTTGGTGGTTGGTTGGGTTTTTGTGTGGGCCCTCTCAAGCCGATTCCAATTGCGTGGACAATATTGGCATGACGTCTGGGCTGGAACGCAGCTGGTGGATGTTCAAAAGAAACCCTGAAATTCTTTGCCATCCAAGCTTCATGACCATTGACAATGTGAACCCCCAAAAGGCTCGAAGGGGCCTTTCCCGAATTTTCCACGCCGGGGGGTATTCCATCGCCGGCCTCAAAGCGGGATGGGGCGAAACCGCATTTCGCCAAGAAGCCTTGCTCGCCATTTTCCTCATTCCTGCCGCCTTTTGGCTTGGGCAGACTTGGGTTGAAGTTTCCCTGTTGTGCGGCTCCGTTATTTTTGTCATGGTGGTTGAGTTGTTAAACACCGGCATTGAAACTGCCATCGACCGAATTGGCACGGAATGGCACGCGCTGTCCAAGCGGGCCAAAGACATGGGCAGCGCTGCAGTGCTCTTAAGTCTTTTACTGTGCCTTGGCATTTGGTCTGCAGCCATTTGGAAATACATCCATGGCTGAGCCGCTTTTCTCAATTTGTGTTTACTGTGGTTCTAAGCCAGGCGACGAACCAGCCTTTACTGAATCTGCCCAACAAGTGGGGCAATGGATTGCACAACACGGCGGACAGCTTGTCTATGGCGGCGGCAGAAATGGTCTCATGGGTATCGTTGCCGATGCCACGCTCGCGGCAGGTGGCCGCGTGGTGGGTGTCATACCACGCGCCCTCGTTGAAAATGAATGGGCCCACACGGGTTGCACCGAGTTGCACGTGGTGGAGACCATGCACGACCGCAAAAGAATGATGGCAGAACGCGCAGATGCATTCATTGCATTGCCGGGGGGTATTGGCACCTTCGAAGAGTTTTATGAGGTTTGGACTTGGCGCCAGTTGGGCTACCACAACAAGCCCATTGGCCTACTCAACCTCAATGGCTTTTACGACCCCATGTTGGCTTTCCTGAACAGTGTGGTTCAGCATCAATTCATAGGTCCATGGCAGATGGATTTAATCCAATCACACACCGATGCTCACAAGTTGCTGCCCAGCTTGATTCAAGCTGCGGGCATGCCCAAACCATTTTCGGGTCAGTCGATTTAGACTATCAGCGCCTCAAACGGCGTCGTCGTCCAACTCACCTGTGCGAATGCGAATGACTCGCTCAACTGAAGTGATGAAGATTTTGCCGTCTCCAATTTTGCCTGTGCGTGCAGCTTTCACAATGGCGTCGACACAAGTCTCTACGTCACCATCTTTAACTGCCACTTCCACTTTCACCTTCGGCAAAAAGTCGACCACATACTCAGCACCGCGATACAGTTCTGTGTGACCTTTTTGCCGACCAAATCCCTTGACTTCCGTCACCGTAAGTCCTGTCACACCACATTCAGCAAGTGCCTCACGCACTTCTTCGAGTTTGAAGGGTTTGATGATGGCAGTGATTTGTTTCATGATTCAGGTCCAGTCTGAAAAAATTAAGCTCGGAATCGATTGGTAATAGGATAACGCCAATCTTTGCCAAAACTGCGGTGTGTGACACGAATTCCCACAGGAGATTGTCGACGTTTGTACTCGTTGAGTTTAATCAACCGGGTCACTTTCTCAACGTCAGAGCGATCAAACCCATCTGCGACCAGCGCTTGGATGCCTTCATCGTTCTCCATGTACCTTTGAACGATGGCATCTAAGACTTCATAAGGCGGCAGACTGTCTTGGTCTTTTTGGTCCGCCCTCAATTCAGCGCTGGGCGGGCGGGTGATGATTCGCTCGGGTATGGGATTGCGGCCAGTGCCATAAGGATCGTTTTGATTGCGCCACTCCGCCAACTTGAAGACTTGTGTTTTGACAACATCCTTGATGACCGCAAAACCGCCAGCCATGTCGCCATACAAGGTGCAATAACCAGTGGCCATTTCACTTTTGTTGCCCGTGGTCAGCACAATGGCGCCCGTTTTATTGGACAAGGCCATGAGCAGCGTGCCACGAACACGCGCCTGAATATTTTCTTCGGTGGTGTCTTCAGCCAATCCTTTGAACTGATCTGACAAAGCCAATTTGAAACCTTCAAACAAGGCAGCGATAGAGATTTCGTCGTATCGCACACCCAGGCGTTGAACCATCTCTCGCGAATCGATCCAACTGATGTCAGCGGTATACGGTGACGGCATCATGACTGCGTGAATCTTGTCTGCGCCCAAGGCGTCAACGGCCAACGCCAACACCAAGGCGGAGTCGATGCCACCCGACAGTCCCAAGATGGCGCCCGGAAAACCGTTCTTGCCCAAATAGTCGCGAATGCCCAAAACCAATGCGTGCCAAAGGTCTTCTTGCCAAGAGCTGCTTGCCGAGACCTCCGTGCCTGAAATTTGCAAGCCTTCTGGGCCTTGTTGATTTTGAACGCTGATGTTTTGCAAGCACTCTTGGAATGCGGGCGCTCTGGCAACAACCTCTGCCTTGGCATTGAGCGCAAAGGACCGGCCTTCAAAGATGACTTCATCTTGGCCACCCACCAAATGCGCATAGACCAATGGCAATCCGCACTCTTTCACACGTTGGGCCATTTGAACCTCACGCTCGAGTCCCTTGCCCACATGGAAAGGGGAAGCGTTCAACACCAACAACAATTGCGCGCCAGCATCGCGGGCGTTTTGAGCAGGCGCTTCAAACCATGCATCCTCACAGATCAATAAGCCCATTTTCACGCCGTCGACCTCAAACACACACGGCTCATGCCCCTGTGTGAAATACCGACGTTCGTCAAACACTTGGTAATTGGGCAATTCTTGTTTGGCGTAGGAGGCAATGACCTGCCCCTCGCACAAGACACTGGCCCGGTTGAAGCGCTTTGTGACGGAGACGCTGCGGCTTTGGATGCCGCCGCCTTCGGGGTGCCCCACCACCACGT
>CAIODE010000177.1 GCA_903856875.1 uncultured Burkholderiales bacterium | reverse complement strand
TTTAAAAAACAGTGTCATTTTTTTGCGACACCAACCACTCACGTCCCAACAGTTCATGAACTTTGCAAAAGCCATGGGTGAGCCTATTGAGTATCCTTTTGTCAAAGGATTCGACGACTTTCCTCAAATCATTGAAGTTAAAAAGTTGGAGCATGAAACAAACAACTTTGGAGGTGTGTGGCATTCAGACACCACTTATTTGGAAAAGCCACCCATGGGATCGATGTTGCTTTCCAAAGAAATCCCTCCGTACGGCGGCGACACTTTGTTTGCATGCCAATATGCTGCCTACGAGTCTTTGTCTGACACCATGCAAGGTTTGTTAGAAGGTTTACAGGGCATTAATTCTTCTGCCAAAGCCGATGTTTCTAAAACAAGGGAAGATCGCATCAAGTCTGATGGCAATGAGTCTTTACCTAAAAGTTTCACCAGCTGCCATCCCGTAGTGCGAACTCATCCTGAAACAGGTCGCAAGGCTTTGTTCATCAACACCGCCCACACCACTGGCATTGAAGGCTTAACTGAGAAGGAAAGTGCATCCTTGCTGTCATTTTTGTTTGAGCATCAAGTCAAACCCGAGTTCACCTGCCGTTGGAGCTGGGAACCAGATGCTTTGGCGTTTTGGGACAACCGATGCGCACAACATAATCCTGTGAATGACTATCACGGTTTTCGCCGAGTCTTGCACCGTATTACTTTGCAAGGTGACAAGCCCGTTTAACTGAATCATGCCAAATGCGTCTTTCAATCAGCCTACTGTCAAAGACGATTCACCTGCGTTTTTATTAAGAGGCAATCGATTTAAACCTCTCGCATGGGAAACCATGTCGGCTGAGCAGCAACAAATGACGCGTGCTGTTTTGGGAGGTCAGCGGGGCAACATGCAAGGCCCCTACAACGTCTTGTTAAGAAGTCCAGAATTAGGACAGCTCGCTCAGGCTTTTGGTGCGCATACGCGCTTCAACTCTTCCCTGCCACTCCAACTGAATGAGTTGGCCATTTTGTTAATCGCGCGTGATTGGACTGCTCAATTTGTGTGGTGGGCGCACCGACGCATTGCTGAAGATGCAGGCCTACCAGTTGCCCTGGTTCAAGCCATCTCGAATCAAACGACAATACCCAAAAACTTACCAGATGATGTCATTGCAGTGTTTGAATTTTGCAAAGAGTTAATAAAAACTCGAAAAGTCAGTGATTCAGCTTTTGCACATGTTGTCAAACATTTTGGTGAACGCGGTGTTGTTGATCTCATGGCAACCATGAGTTACTACACCCTAGTCTGCATGTCTCTCAATGTTGACGATTACCCTTTGCCAGATGGCGTTGAGCCTGAGTTGGCTGCACATGGGGGGCCGCATCCTTGATGCCAGCCAACAACAATGAAACAAACGATAGATGATTTATAAAAACTTAGGCCTCAGTCCCTTGAAAGTCTCCCGCATCTGCAGTCTTGATTGAGTAAACCTCCGACATATGGCTGTGGCCGGTCAGCATGACGATGCGTTGACGGTACATACTGGAGACATCTTTTACAGTTTGTACCGGTCACATCCCTAAAACTCAAGGCAAAACGAAAGCACAGACACACGCACAACTAAGCGCGCCTTAACTGCCTTTGAGTGCTTCGTGAAAGGTGGTGATTTGTTTTTTTAACCCAGCAATCATGCATGTGATGTCTGAGGTGATCATTACCATATCAAAGCCACGCTTAACAGACGCTGCTGCAAACTCAGCACTCGCGCAATGCATACACACCTTTTTGCCATGGCGATGGGCCACTTCTTTAATACGGTCGCAGGTGGACATGTGAAGCGGGTCTGGGTTGTCAGCGCGTGGCGCCATACCCAAAGCGTAAGAAAGATCAGCGGGGCCTATGTAAATGACATCGACCCCAGGTGTCGCGCAAATCTCTTCCAAATTGTTCAAGCCTTCTTTCGTCTCGATCATGGCCATCAAAAGGATTTCATCATTGGCTTTAGAAAAATAATCTGGGCCATGAATTTGCAAAGCACGGACAGGTCCTGACGAACGGTCACCTAATGGAGGATAGCGGCAAGCCGAAACTGCCTTACGGGCTTCAGCGGCGTTATTGATAAGGGGAACAATGATGGCTGAGGCGCCAAAGTCCAAGGCTTTCATGATGGCGGCGGGTTCATTCCAACCCACACGCACAACTGGGGCTGCATCGGTTGCTGAAACTGCTTGCAGCATTTCCATCAAATTACTCAAGCCCGTTACGCCATGCTGCATATCTATACACACCGCATCAAAACCTTGTCTGGCCGTTATTTCAGCTGTAAAGGTATTGGCGATGGAGATCCATCCCAAGGTAACAGGCTTGCCTTGCGCCCATAGTTGCTTAATTTTGTTGG
>CAIODE010000176.1 GCA_903856875.1 uncultured Burkholderiales bacterium | reverse complement strand
CTCTGCCTGATTCAGTTGGGTCGCTTCGGTGGTCATGGGAATTCTCCTTTCAGCAGCGCTGGGCCTGCGATTTTGTAAAGTGGCCTGTGAATGTCGGCGAATTGGATACCAGTGTGCGAAGCGTAGCGCAGCACGCTGGCACTGGCAAGTGCCGCGCCATTTAGTCTTCGCTAGTAGCGCCTCCTAGCAATCTGTACCAAGTTAATTCAACACACAATGAGACCAAGAAACCAATAAATTGATACCTGAGCAGACAACCGACTTGATGGCAAATCAAGCAAGTCCTCGATACAAGGGCATTTGTCAATTGAATTTACACGGAACTCCCGTAGACTTTGGCATATGTTGGATTTTTAGCCGAGGTCATCATGTGTAGATGGGTTGCTTATGCGGGTCCAGAAATTTACCTTGAAGACTTGATCTTCCACCAAGAGCATTCCATCGTGAGCCAAAGCCTTGCTGCAACCCAATCTGCGTGGGTCACAAATGGTGATGGATTTGGCGTGGCTTGGTACAACAACCGCACCACACCAGGCCTGTTCAAAGACATCCTGCCAGCCTGGAACGACAGTAACCTGCGCTCCCTTGCAGCCCATATTCGAACAAGACTATTTTTTGCCCATGTTCGTGCTACCACTGGAACAGCAGTCAACAGAAGCAACTGCCATCCGTTTACATGGCAAAACTGGACCTTCATGCACAACGGCAAAATTGGCAACTGGCATGATTGCCGTAAAGATGTAGAAGACCTCATCGACCACGTGCACTACCCACACAGAGAAGGCACAACCGACAGTGAAGCCCTGTTTTTAGTTGCACTGAGCAAGGGTTTAATTCACGACCCCATTGCAGCAATTCAAACTACTTTGCGCGATGTCTCCAAAATCATGGATCAGCACCATGCGGACGAACCCATGCGAATTTCCTGCGCTTTGACCAACGGCCGAGATATTTGGGCTTTTAGGTACTCAAGCGACGACCAGTCTCCCAGTATGTACTTTGGCTCGCCACACACACGTGCCAGCGAAAACGGCTCGCACGCCATAACCACCATTGCTTCGGAACCATCAGATTCAGATGCAGCTCACTGGTTCAAAGTTGAAGAACGCAATGGCGTGCATTGGACAGAGCATGGGTTAGAGCATTTCAAAATCACTGTCTAGACCTAGTTTTCCCGAAGTGCATACCCAGTCCCGCGGGTGTGCCTCATTTTTCTATAAGGAGTCCTTTATGCATTCATCCACCACCGAACTACCCCGCACCGCTAACGCGGTACACAGCCTCTTGTTGCAGCTTGCCGCCGGTGCAGCCCTTGGCATGGTCGTGCTGTACGGTGTGGCATTTTCAGAAAGCTCGCTGGCACACAACGCCGCGCACGACGTACGCCACATCACCGTCAAGCCTTGTCATTGAGCTAATTTTTATCGGAAACTCCCTATGGTTTTTCAACGATTGATTTGGGCGGCGCTTGCCACCTCAGTGGTGGTGGGCAGTGTGCAAACCGGCGTGCAGCGTTGGCAAGCCGCGCCGCTGATTCTGGCCGCCGAGGTGTACGAAGCGCAAAAAGCCGAGGCCCCCGAACCGTTGGCCCCCGCCGCGCATTTGCATTCCGATGCGGCTGCCCCGAATGAACACGGTGCTGCCAAAGAGTGGGTGCCTGAAAACGGCTTCGAGCGCACAGGCTGGACTTGGGTGGCCAATTGCCTGCACGCGTTCAGCATGGCGCTGCTGGTGTTTGCGGTGATGGGCGTCTGCCTTTGGCGCGGCGCGGCTTTGCGCTCTGTTCCGTTGGCCCTGTGGACATCGGCTGCCGGATGGCTGGTGTTCCACTTTTGGCCGTCTTTGGGCCTGCATGCCGAAATTCCGGGCATGGACGCCGCCCGCCTGGGTTCCCGGCAGGGCTGGTGGCTGCTGGCCGCCGTCAGCGCTGCGCTGGCTTGCACATCTATAGCCGGTTTGCGCAGCCATCTGCGCTGGGTAGCCGCCGCTGCCTGGCTGGCATTACCCTATGTGGTCGGCGCGCCGCACATCAGCGCCGACCCGCTCGCAGGCTTTGACCCCGAGGCGCAAACCGCCTTGCGCCAACTCGGCACCCAGTTCATCTGGGCCACCACCTGGGTTGCGCTGTCGTTCTGGGCCAGCATGGGCTTGGTGGGGGGCCTGGCGTTTCAGCGCTGGGTGCGGCCTAGCTTGCTAGCTGTTTTGACAGGCTCTGGTGTGGCAGATGAGGGAGCGGTAAAGCTTTAGTGCGTTTGACTGAGGTCTTTACAACTACAAACCATTCCGCGGTTCAGGTTTCAACTGTAAAAACGATCAGTCGCCCAAGCTCGTGT
>CAIODE010000175.1 GCA_903856875.1 uncultured Burkholderiales bacterium | reverse complement strand
TGCTTGGACCAAGCCTCTTCATGCACGGCTTTCACAATGGCCGCCATGTTGGAGCCAGCGCCAGAAATTAAAATAACAATGTTTTTCACAAATAGACCGTCAAGCAAGAGTCCGTATTATCCCTGCCGCAGGCATCTAAATTGCAATTTGTCGCAGCCAAGACACCGCATTTGAGCACGGTCGTGCTAAAAACGCTCTTTCCCCCTATTTAACTGGCATTGACCGGAGACACACCTCATGGATTTGGCATTCACTCCCAATGAACTCGCATTTCGCGAGGAAATTCGCGCTTGGGTAAAAGCAAACTTACCTTCAGATATTTCGCAAAAAGTTCATGGCGCCATGCGTCTCTCGCGTGAGGACTTGCAGCGTTGGGCCAAGATTTTGGGCAAAAAAGGTTGGCTCGGTTGGGGCTGGCCAGAGCAGTTTGGCGGACCTGGTTGGACTGCCGTGCAAAAGCATTTGTTCGAAGAAGAATGCGCACTGGCCGGTGCCCCGCGCGTCGTACCTTTCGGCCCCGTCATGGTTGCGCCTGTGATCATGGCATTTGGCAATGCAGATCAACAAAAACGTTTCCTGCCAGGCATCGCCAGCGGCGAAGTGTGGTGGAGCCAAGGCTACAGCGAACCTGGTTCAGGCTCTGACTTGGCGTCTCTCAAAACGCGCGCTGAACGCGTGGGCGACAAATACATCGTCAATGGCCAAAAAACCTGGACCACCTTGGGCCAGTATGGCGAATGGATTTTCTGCTTGGTACGAACCAGCAATGAAGGCAAACCGCAAACTGGTATCTCTTTCTTGCTGATCGACATGAAAACCCCCGGCATTACGGTGCGCCCCATCAAATTGCTGGACGGCGAATGCGAAGTCAATGAAGTGTGGTTTGACAATGTGGAAGTGCCCGCAAAAAACCTGGTTGGTGAGGAAAACAAAGGCTGGAATTACGCCAAGCATTTGTTGGCCCACGAGCGCACCAACATTGCCGACGTGAACCGTGCCAAACGCGAACTCGAGCGCCTTAAACGCATTGCCAAAAACGAAGGCGTTTACGAAGACATGCGTTTTCGCGACGAGATTTCCAAATTGGAAGTCGACATCGTTGCTTTGGAGATGTTGGTCTTGCGTGTTTTGTCGGCAGAAAAGTCTGGCAAAAATTCACTCGACATCGCCGGTCTTTTGAAAATCAGGGGCAGCGAAATTCAACAGCGCTACACAGAACTCATGATGTTGGCAGCAGGCCCCTTCAGCCTGCCCTTCATTTTTGAAGCCATGGACGCAGGCTGGCAAGGCGACTTCCCCGGGCACGAAGTGTCCAATGCCCCGCTGGCCGCCAACTATTTCAACATGCGCAAAACCACGATTTACGGCGGCAGCAATGAAGTGCAGCGCAACATCGTGGCTCAAGTAGTTTTGGGTTAATGACTTAACCCCTTAAGGAACAATCATGGATTTCGATTTTTCAGACGATCAAGAACAATTGCGCGATGCTGTTCGCAAATGGGTTGACAAGGGCTACACCTTTGACCGCCGCCGCGAAATTACACATGCGGGTGGCTTTGACCGCGCCGCCTACACCGAGATGGCAGAGTTGGGCCTGTGTGGCCTGTATGTCAGCGAAGACCAAGGCGGCATGGGCATGGGGCCCGTTGAAGGCATGGTGGTGATGGAAGAATTGGGCCGCGGCATTGTGCTCGAACCCTTGCAGCAAGCCTTCATTGCGGGCGCCGTTTTAGAAGGCTATGCGCCCGATGCATTGAAAGCCGCGTGGCTGCCCAAAATTGCCGGTGGCGAAGCCATCGTGGTCTTGGCACACCAAGAACGCAAGTCGCGTTACAACACCCAAAAATGCGATTCGCAAGCACAACAACAAGATGGCCAATGGCTTGTGACAGGCACCAAAAGCATGGTGGCCGTGGGTGACCACGCAGATGCCTTTTTGGTCCCCGCCATGGCCTCTGGTAAGTTGTCTTTGTTCTTGGTCGCCAAAGGTGCCAAGGGCTGCACCACGTCGGGCTACGGCACCCAAGATGGTGGCCGCGCCGCAGAACTCCAACTCAACCAAAGCCCTGCCAGCTTAATCACCCTCGATGGCCAAACCGCATTGAGCCACGCCGTGGACATTGGCATTGCATGCGTGTGCGCTGAAGGCGTCGGCGTGATGGACAAAACCATGTCAATTACCGTGGAGTACATGAACACCCGCAAGCAGTTCAACACCACCATTGCCACATTCCAAGCCCTGCGTCACCGCGTGGCCGATATGAAAATGCAATTGGAGTTGGGCCGTTCTATGAGCTTTTACGCCAGCTTGAAGCTGAACGCACCAGCAACTGAGCGCCACCAAGCCATGGCCCGTGCCAAATTCCAATTGGGCAATTCCATGCGCTACGTGGGCCAACAATCTGTGCAATTGCATGGTGGCATTGGGGTTACCGACGAATACATCGTGAGCCACTACTTCAAAAAATTGACGCAGCTTGAAATGACTTTCGGCGACACCCTCCATCACCTAGGTGAAGTCTCAGCCAGCATGCAAGAAACTGCCGGCGTTTTTGCCTAATGCAGACCCAACATCTATTCGATCAATCTGGAGTTTTGAGGCACATGCGCAAGCAAAAAATCCATTTGATCGGCCAAGATGCGGCGGTTGCGCAAAATGAAGTCTTCCCACAAGCTGGGAATGTAAGGGGTGTAAAGCAAAGGCATGCCGGCTTGCTCTGGCGTGCGGCTGCTCTTGCGATGATTGCAAGAGCGACAGGCTGTGACCACGTTCATCCATGAGTCAACACCATTTTGAGCAAAAGGCACAATGTGCTCGCGCGTTAGTTCAGTTTCAGGAAAACGGTGGCCGCAATAGGCGCAGACATTGCGATCGCGGATAAACAGTTTGCCGTTGGTGAGGCCAGGGCGCAGTTCGAAGGGGTTAATGCCGTGAACGCCTCGGGTGCCAATGATGCTGTTGACATGGATGACGGACTGCTCGCCTGTGATGGCATTGTGGCCACCCCTGAAAACAGCGATTTCTCGTCCAGCCTCCCAACGCACGTCTTCGGCCGCGTAATGCACGACGGCTTGTTCCAAAGAAATCCACGACTGTGGGAGCCCTTGGGCAGACAATTTCAAGACCTTCACAAGCGCCTCCATCCAACGGTAAAACCATGACATGAAACGAGAACAGGCCAGTCCTTCTGGTCAGTCACAATATACCCTGTAATCAATTCATTTTTATGACTCAAGCAGCATGAAGGTATTTCGCGGATTCAACCACCCAGACCGGGCCCAGCAATGCGCCTTGACGATAGGCAACTTTGACGGTGTCCACCGTGGCCACCAGGCCATGCTCGCGCTTTTGAAAAACGAAGCGGCCCATCGTGGGGTGCCCAGTTGCGTCATGACCTTCGAGCCCCACCCTCGAGATTTTTTTGCCAAGCTTCACAACAAACCTGAATTGGCACCCGCACGAATTGCCACCCTGCGCGACAAATTGCTAGAACTTGAGCGCTGCGGTATCGATCAAGTGGTGGTACTGCCCTTTGACGAACGCTTGGCAAGTCAAACACCTGAGGACTTCATTCAGCTTGTTCTGGTCAAAGGCTTGGGTGTTAAATATTTGCTGGTGGGCGATGATTTTCGCTTTGGCGCCAAGCGGGCCGGCGACTACCCCATGCTCGATGCCGCCGGTCAACGCTTAGGCTTTGATGTAGCCCGCATGAACAGCTACGAAGTACATGGCCTCAGAGTTTCAAGCTCAGCGGTCAGAGATGCCCTAGGCCGAGGCGACATGAAAGCTGTCACCCGCCTTTTAGGTCGCCCCTACAGCATCAGCGGTCACGTGGTTCATGGTCGAAAGCTGGGACGTGCCTTAGGCGCCTCGAATGAAGGCGCTGAGGACGGTTTCAGAACCCTCAATTTGCGCTTTAGTCATTGGCAACCCGCAGCCAGCGGCATTTTCAACGTGGAAGTCCACGGGCTCAGCCCAGAGCCCTTGCCAGGGGTGGCCAATTTGGGCATTCGCCCCTCTTTGGACCCCAACGATGTCAATGCGGGCCAGTTGCTGTTGGAGACGCATTGCCTAGACTGGCCCACCCAGCTGGGGCTTGAGGGGGGCTACAGTAAAATCATCCGAGTTGACTTGCTGCACAAATTACACGACGAACTCAAGTACGACAGCTTGGAAGCCCTCACTGTGGGCATTGCCAAGGACTGTGACGATGCGCGTGCATTTTTCGCCGCCAGGTAAAGGCTTAGCTGGCCCCCAAACAATGACGCTTTAAACAATGTCCGAACAAAAAACAAATTACCGCGCTACCCTGAACATGCCCGACACCGCTTTTGCGATGCGCGGCGATTTGCCCAAGCGTGAGCCTGCTTGGACCAAAGCTTGGAGCGACCAAGGCCTGTATCAAAAACTGCGGGTGGCACGCAAAGGCGCGCCCTTGTTTGTGCTGCACGATGGCCCACCCTACGCCAATGGCAATTTGCACATTGGCCATGCCCTGAACAAAGTCCTCAAAGACATGATCGTCAAGTCCAAGCAATTGGCGGGCTTTGATGCGCAGTACATTCCGGGCTGGGACTGTCACGGCTTGCCCATTGAAAACGCCATTGAAAAATTGCATGGCCGCAAACTCACTCGCGACGACATGCAGGCCAAAAGCCGCGCATTTGCCACCGAACAAATTGACCAACAACGTGAAGACTTCAAACGTTTAGGTGTGTTGGGCGATTGGGAGCGTCCCTATCGCACCATGGACTTTGCCAACGAAGCGGGCGAAATTCGCGCCTTCAAACGCGTCATTGAACGCGGCTTTGTGTACCGCGGCCTGAAGCCTGTGTACTGGTGCTTCGACTGCGGCTCTTCCTTGGCCGAATTTGAAATTGAATACGCAGACAAAAAAAGCGACACCTTGGATGTGGCGTTTGAAGCTGCAGACAACGCCGCATTGGCCAAGGCATTTGATTTGAAAGAACTGCCAGGCCAACCCAAATCGGCCTTTGCAATTATCTGGACCACCACCGCATGGACCCTGCCTGCCAATCAAGCCCTCAATGTGAACCCTGAATTGGTTTACGCTTTGGTTGACACACAGAAAGGTCTCTTGGTCTTGGCCGAGTCCTTGGTCGAAAAATGTTTAGAGCGTTACAAACTTGAAGGCAAAGTGGTGGCCACCACCACCGGCACGAAATTGGGCGGCTTGAATTTCAAGCACCCTTTGTACGACGTGCACGAAGGCTACAAGCGCTTCTCCCCTGTTTATGTGGCCGACTATGTCAGTGCGCAAGACGGTACCGGTATTGTTCACTCGTCTCCCGCTTACGGCGTAGATGACTTCAACTCCTGTGTCGCCAATGGCTTGGCCTATGACGATATCTTGAACCCCGTTCAAGGCAATGGCAGCTATGCCGAAGACTTGCCCTTGTTTGGCGGCATGAACATTTGGAAAGCTTGCCCTCGCATCATTGAGGTGTTGGGTGAAAGCAATCGACTCATGGCCACCTACGGGATCACGCACAGCTACCCACATTGCTGGCGCCACAAAACGCCCGTCATTTACCGTGCCGCAGCGCAGTGGTTTGTGCGAATGGACGATGGCCCTGGCGTTTTCACCAAAGACAAGGCACCGAAAACTCTGCGCCAATTGGCCTTGGATGCCATCGATCAAACACACTTCTATCCAGAAAACGGCAAGACGCGTTTGCGCGACATGATTGCCAACCGCCCTGACTGGTGCATATCTCGCCAGCGCAGCTGGGGCGTGCCTGTGCCCTTCTTCCTGCACAAAGATTCGGGCGAGTTGCATCACCGCACCATGGAGATCTTGGACCAAGCTGCTAACATCGTTGAAAAAGGGGGCATCGAAGCTTGGAGCCGCGCCACGGCAGAAGAAATTTTGGGGGCAGGCGATGCACCCAACTACACCAAGAGCACCGACATTTTGGAAGTGTGGTTTGACTCTGGTTCTACCTTCCAACATGTGCTGCGCGGCAGTCACAAAGATGCGTACGATCGTGCGCCCTTCCATGATGTAGGCCCAGAAGCTGACCTCTACCTAGAAGGGCATGACCAACACCGCGGCTGGTTCCACAGCTCTTTGTTGCTCGGATGTGCTTTGTACGATCGCGCGCCTTATCGCGGTTTGCTCACGCACGGCTTTGCCACCGATGGCCAAGGCCGCAAGATGAGCAAGAGCTTGGGCAACGTGATGGCACCGCAAGAGATCAGCGACAAGATGGGCGCAGAAATTGTG
Organism: uncultured Burkholderiales bacterium; assembly: GCA_903856875.1. GTDB lineage: Bacteria > Pseudomonadota > Gammaproteobacteria > Burkholderiales > Burkholderiaceae_C > Limnohabitans_A. The sequence goes on along the minus strand of CAIODE010000175.1, from coordinate 1,811 downwards.
CGCTTGTGGGTAGCCTCCACCGACTACTCCGGCGACCTCAACATCGACGACAAAATTTTGGCACGCGTAGTAGATGCCTATCGCCGCATTCGCAACACCTTGCGTTTCTTGTTGGCCAACGTGAGTGATTTCGATCCGGTCAAAGACAGCGTGGCCGATGCCGATCTTTTGGAAATCGATCGCTTTGCGTTAAGCCGCGCCGCAGAATTGCAGGCCGACATTTTGGCGCACTTCAAAGACTACGAGTTCCACCCTGTGGTGTCCAAATTACAGATCTATTGCTCTGAAGATTTGGGCGCGTTTTACTTGGATGTCTTGAAAGACCGCCTCTACACCAACGCACCCAAGTCATTGGCCAGGCGCTCAGCGCAAACGGTGCTGTACCGCATCACGCACGCCATGCTGCGCTTGATGGCGCCGTTCTTAAGCTTTACCGCCGAAGAAGCTTGGCAATCTTTTGGTACATCTGAATCCATCTTCATGGAAACCTTCAGTGACTTGGGTACGCCCAATGAAGCGCTGTTGGCCAAGTGGACACGCATTCGTGAAATTCGAGATCAAGTGAACAAAGACATTGAAGCCCTTCGCGCCGATGGCAAAGTGGGCGCCTCATTGCAAGCCTCTGTGAGCTTGCAAGTTGGGCCGGAAGACCACGCCTTGTTGGCCAGTTTGGGCCATGACTTGAAGTTTGTGTTCATCACCTCCCAACTTATTTTGGAGGCCGGATCCGACATGGTCGCGAAGGTTTCGGTCAGCCAAGACACCAAGTGCGAGCGTTGCTGGCATTACGCCCCCGATGTGGGCGTGAATCCTGAACACCCCACTCTGTGCGGCCGTTGCGACAGCAATTTGCATGGTGCGGGTGAAACACGGCTGTTTGCTTAAAGCCTCAAGCATGGCGCGCAACAAAAACGCTTTCAACTCAGGCTCTGACGTCTGGCTTTGGTTGGGCCTTGCGCTCATCATTTTTTTGCTAGACCAACTGACCAAAATTGCCATCGTGGGCGCATTTCAATTGGGTGAAACTTTGCCCATCACCGACTTCTTCAATTTGGTTCGTGTGCACAACGCAGGTGCTGCTTTTTCTTTCTTGGCCGATGCAGGCGGTTGGCAACGCTGGTTCTTCACAGGGCTGGGCGTTGTCGCTGCCTTGGTGATGGTTTATTTGCTTCGCATGCATGCGGGCCAAACTTTGTTTTGTCTGGCCTTGTCTCTGCTTTTGGGCGGTGCGGTCGGAAATGTGATTGATCGCGTGCTTTACAGCCACGTCATTGATTTTCTAGACTTCTATTACGGTACTTGGCACTTCCCCGCTTTCAACCTGGCCGACAGTGCCATCTCCATCGGTGCAGGCCTGCTCATCTTGGACGAGTTGCTGCGCGTTAGAAGAGCTCGATAAAAAATTCACTTGAGACTTACAAACAAAAAAGGCACCCACAAGGGTGCCTTTGCTTTGACTCACTTTGCAATCACAAAGTGAGGATGGTGCAACCCGTTGTTTTGCGAGCTTCTAAAGCAATGTGTGCCTCTTTCACTTGCGCCAGCGGGAATGTCTGGTCAATGTGAATTTTAACTTTACCGCTTTGCACCACTGAAAACAAATCGTCGGCCATTGCTTGCGTGCTTTCTCGCGTGTTGATGTGGATGAACAAGGTTTGACGTGTGACGTACAAAGAACCCTTTGCGCCCACCATGCCTGGTGCGCAGGGTGCCACTGCGCCTGAGGCATTGCCAAAACTGGCCATCAAGCCCAAGGGGCGCAAGCATTCGAGCGATTTGTCCCAAGTGTCTTTGCCCACCGAGTCGTAAAT
>CAIODE010000174.1 GCA_903856875.1 uncultured Burkholderiales bacterium | reverse complement strand
CGGTAGTCACCTTGGCAGGTTGACCAAAACGATCTGTGAGGGCGTGAAAACTTTGAGGGCGCTGGCGGCGTTTCACCTCGGGGGTGTAATGGTCATTGGCAAATTCACGCACCCACTGAACGATGTCGGGTGAGGCCGGAACTTGCTCAATGGTTTCTTGCGCGTCGAGCCATCGGCCGGCATCGTGATAACTGAGCGACACGCGCTCTGGCACAGCAATCAGTTCATCACTGAGTGCAATGCGTTCTTCCATGCGCCACATGACAAAGAAACAAGGATCGGGTGAGGTGACATTGAGCAGATAGCCTTCTGCATCGTCTGAGAAAAGTTCGACTTTGAAGTTGGGAAACAACCAAAGCGCGCCGTCATCGCCCTCGCGCAGACACTTTGGAGCCTGGCCAAAGTTTTCTTCTTGGGGGGTGACGTCGTCTAAAACCCAGCGCCAAGTCTGCCATTTGGCCATGTCACCTTGCACGCGCTCACGGCGCATGACAACAGCAACATCAATAGAAGGACGGGAACTCATGGGCGGATAGTACCAATGATTGGGAGTCATCGGATCTTTGTCGCCTTAATCAGCCTTTGCACGCCTTCAGGACTTTGGAAGGCGTTTTCAAACCTCAATAAGTTTCGAGGTGCAAGCGGCCTTCTTTTTTAAGGCTAGCACCCAATGTTTCCCAATCAAGACCCGCTTGGGTTGCCACATCATGCAAAGCTAAGACCACGCCCTCCTCCATGCTCTTTAAGCCACACACATAGAAATAAGTGTTGGGGTCTTTCAAGAGCGCCACCAAGTCGGCCGCACGCTCGCGCATTGCGTCTTGCACATAACGCTTGGGCTGACCCGGCGTACGTGAAAACGCAAAGTTGATGTCAATGAAATCTTTGGGTAACTTTTGCAGCGGGCCAAAGTAAGGTAACTCTTGTTGTGTGCGAGCACCAAAGAACAACATCAACTTGCCGCCTTCAAACTTGCCAGTTTGACGCAGACGGCGGCGCCATTCGGTCATGCCGCGCATCGGCGCGCTACCTGTGCCTGTGCAAATCATCACGATGTTGGACTTAGGATGGTTGGGCATGAGGAAGCTGCTGCCAAACGGGCCAATCACTTGAATGGCATCGCCCACTTTCACATCGCACAAATAGTTGGAACACACACCTTGAACAGGTTTGCCTTCGTGATCTTCGATGACGCGCTTGACCGTCAATGACACATTGTTGTAGCCAGCGCGCTCGCCATTGCGCGGGCTGGCAATGGAGTATTGGCGTGCATGGTGTGGTTTGCCTGAAGCATCTAAACCAGGCGGCACGATGGCCACAGACTGACCTTCCAAGACTGGAAACGGCATGCTGCCGAAATCAATCACGATGTGATGGGTTTCGTTGCTGGTGCCCGCTTCGTTCACTTTGAAGTTGCCCACCACAGTGGCTTGTGTGGGTGTTTTAGGACCATACAAGTTGGTGTAAGCATGCGCAGCAGACCATGGCGGCAAAGTGGCGCCATAGGCAGAGGAATTGAACACGGCTTCGCCAACAGCACTCAGGACATCAGCGGCCGGTGCAGTCGCACTGGCTGAGGCGGATACCGCAGAAGAATCAATGCCCATGGCTTGCAACTGCGCATCGTCCAAGGCCGCAGGCAAATCGTCCCACGTCAATTGTTCTTCAGTGGAATAAGCCTTCGCCTTGGGCATGCTGCGCCAGTTGTCAATAGAGCCCGTAGGACAAGGCGGCACACAGGCCATGCACAGATTGCATTTTTCAGCGTCGACCACGTAGTTGCGTGAATCGTGGGTGATGGCACCGACCGGGCAGACCGACTCACACGTATTGCAACGAATGCAAATCTCGGGATCGATCAGGTGCTGCTGAATTAAGACGGCTTCTGAGGTCATGGCAAGTGTGTTGGATCTGCTTGAGATCTCAGCTAAAACGAACGTAGTCGAAGTCTACAGCTTGGCGATTGATGCCCATGACAGGCGGGGCAATCCAGTTGGCAAACTTGCCTGCTTCCACCACACGGCCCATGAGGCTGCCCACATAGGCGCGGTCTTCGTTGGTTGGCAGCCACTCACCCACTTTGGCCATCCATTCCTCGCTGGTCACAACGCGGCCATCGGGCGTGATTTTGGAGCCAGACAATGAACCAATGTTGCGGTGGAAAGCTTTGTGTGGGGCTGTCAATTTGAAAGAAATGCCAGCCTTGTCTATGACACGGTTCCAGCGATCAATGCCGCCTTTGGAATCGGTGATGTAGTCGTCGCGCAGCACTTCGTTCAATGCGTTCAGCATGGGCACTTCTTTTTCAATCAACTTGCCTTCTTCAACCGCCAAAATTTTGTAGGTGTTGCCCTTCAAAACGTGATCATCTGCGCGCTTGCCTTCTTCATAACGGCCTTTGAGGCCTGAGCTGTAGAAGGTGGCGGCGTTGGACGACTGGTCGGCGCCGAACAGGTCAATGGTGACGGAGAAGTGGAAGTTGATGTAACGCTGAATGGTGGGCAGGTCAATCACACCGGCCGCGCGCAGCTTTGCGACATCGTCGGTTTTGAGTTGGTTCATCACGTCCACCGTGCGCTGAATGGTGCGACTGACACCGGACTCGCCTACAAACATGTGATGCGCTTCTTCGGTCAACATGAACTTGGTGGTGCGTGCCAATGGATCGAAGGCAGATTCGGCCAAAGCACACAACTGAAATTTGCCATCACGGTCAGTGAAGTAAGTGAACATGAAAAAAGACAGCCAGTCAGGGGTCTTCTCGTTGAAGGCTTGCAAGATACGGGGGTTGTCTTCGTTGCCGCTGTTACGCTGCAACAAAGCATCGGCTTCTTCACGGCCATCTTTGCCGAAATACTTGTGCAGCAAGTAGACCATGGCCCACAGGTGACGGCCTTCTTCCACATTGATTTGGAACAAGTTGCGAAGGTCGTACATGCTGGGGGCTGTGAGGCCCAAATGACGTTGCTGCTCGACCGATGCTGGCTCGGTGTCGCCTTGGGTCACGATGATGCGGCGCAGGTTGGCGCGGTGTTCGCCAGGGACATCTTGCCAAGCTTTTTCACCAATGTTGTCGCCAAAATGAATCTTGCGCTCTTGATCACCAGGATTCAAAAACACGCCCCATCGGTAGTCGCGCATTTTGACGTGGCCAAACTGTGCCCAACCTTGTGGATCAACGCTCACTGCGGTACGCAGGTACACGTCCATGTCCTTAGAGCCTTCGGGGCCCATTTCGTCCCACCAGTTAATAAAGTTGGGCTGCCATTGTTCCAGCGCACGTTGCAACGTACGGTCTTCAGACAAGTTAACGTTATTCGGAATTTTTTCGCTGTAGTTGATACCGGACATGAGTGTCTCCAGAAATTAAAGCAACGGTGGGATCAAATTTGGGTTGCAGCAAAGACCACCGGGAACCCTGCTGCACAACACTTTCAAAAAACTTTTTGGACTTTAAAGGCTTAAACGCGGTTCATGTCGAACTGCACTTTTTCGCCTTTGCCATAAACCTTCAAGGCACCTTTTTCACCCACTGCATTGGGGCGCTGAAAGATCCAGTTTTGCCATGCCGTGAGGCGACCAAAAATACGGGTGAGCATGTTCTCTTGGCTGGCAAAACGCAGGTTGGCTTCCAAGCCTGTCAGGGCATCGGGCGACATGGCGGCGCGCTCTTCCAAGCACATGCGAATTTCGTCGTCCCAATCGATGTCATCGGGGGCTACTGTGACCAAACCGAGCGCCATGGCGGCATCGGCGTACAAAGCCTTGCCGATGGCGCCGCGCGCAGCTTCCATGGCAGGCACTTCTTCGTAGAAGCGACGGGCCAAACGAGACTGATCGTTGACCATGGGATAAAAGCCAAAGTTGAATTCGTTCAGTTGAATCTTCGGCGCATTGGCTTCGTCGTCGGGCAAGGCCAACATGTAAGTGCGGTCTGCACAAAACGCCAATTCAGCGAACGTGCCCACAAAGCAAGTGCCTTGTTCAACGATGGCAAAAATGCTGCGAGAAGACACGTCCAAGCGTGCCAAGGTGCGGCGCAAATGGCCAATGGTTTCGCGCACGAACCAATGGTCTTTGTGTGCCAACAGCGTGGCGTCGCTGGCCAAAACTGCTCGTGCATCGCCCACGGCTTTAAGCAACCAAGTACCGATGTCGAGTTCGTTGGTGCGCATGTGCAAAATGGCGTCGTCGAGTTCGCGCACCATTTGCAAAGGCCACCATTGAGCGCCAGCAGCCAAGATGCCTGCGATGTCTGTAGCTTGAGCCGATGTTGGCGCTTTGACTGTGAATATGGCCAAACGCTTTGCACGGTCAATTTCAACGCTCACATTCTTGTAGTTGATGCGGTCGGCTTCTATGTTGCGCTGTATGGGTGTCAGGGCCACGCCTTTTTCAGAAGCAGGGCGATCGCTTTGTGCAGCCAATTTGTCGGCACGTTCGCGCACCACCTGTTGAAATTGGTTGGGCTTGGCAATGGCATCTACCAAGCGCCAGTCCACAGCACGCTGTCCGCGAACACCTTCAACGCTGGTGCAAAAAATATCGGCCAAGTCGTGACGCACGTGACGCTTGTCCGTCACGCGGGTGAGGCCACCGGTACCGGGCAACACACCCAGCAAAGGAACTTCCGGCAATGACACAGAAGACGAACGGTCGTCTACCAACACGATGTCATCGCAGGCCAAAGCCAACTCGTAGCCACCGCCAGCGCATGCGCCGTTCAATGCGGCCACAAATTTCAAACCCGAGTATTTGCTGGAATCTTCAATGCCGTTGCGTGTTTCATTGGTGAACTTACAAAAGTTCACTTTCCAGCCGTGCGTCGATACGCCCAGCATGAAAATGTTGGCGCCAGAGCAGAACACGCGGTCTTTCAAACTGGTGACCACGGCCGTGCGAACTTCGGGGTGCTCAAATCTAATGCGCTGTAAAGCGTCGTGCAATTCAATGTCGACACCCAAGTCGTAGGAGTTGAGCTTGAGTTTGTAGCCTGGGCGAATGCCAGCGTTTTCGTCGATGTTGATGGACAGTGTGGCAACAGCCGCTTCAAACGACAAGCTAATGTGCTTGTAGTTGTCGACTGTCGTTTGGTAATCAACGAAGGGTGTTGCGGTCATGTGCGTTTCCAAATTTGGGGGACTGGGCCCGTGACATGCAGTTTATTGCATTAAGGCGAGGCACTCAACATGCAATTTAGTGCAAATAATAAGTATTTACCCTATGTAATGACATGTCCCTTCAAAATTCACTCCACCCATTGCATCACTTTGCGTACTTCCGTGTTCAAGCGCATGAAACTGGCATTCGCATCTTGCGCGCTGGTGTCGATGCTGATGTCGGCTTTGGAATAGAAAGCAGAACGGCCTTGCAAAATTCGCTTCAAATCTTCCATGGCTTCGGGGCTGGCGGCCATCGGACGCAGGTCGCCTTGCGCAGCCACTCGAGCCATGTGGTCATTGGCATCGGCTTGCAACCACACGGTGGTGCAATGCGAGAGTAGCAAATTGAAATTGGCCGAATCGGACACCAAGCCGCCTGGCGTCGCAATGACCACCTCTGAGTAAATTTGAATGGCTTCTTCTAACGCACGGCGTTCATATCGGCGGTAGGCATTGGCACCATAAAGGTTATGAATTTCGCTGATTTGGCAGCCTGCAAATTTTTCTATTTCGCGGCTGAGCTCTATGAAAGGAAAACCCAGATCATCGGCCAAACGCTGGCCAAGTGTGGTTTTGCCAGCGCCTCTTAGGCCAATGAGTGCAATGCGAGTGCGGCGAGCGGCGGCATCGCCACCTTCACCAAACATTTCTGTTAACTGCACTCGGGCACGTCTTAAATCAGACTCTGTGCGCTTGCCCAATAGTTCTCGAATGAGCAACAACTCGGGCGAACTGGTGCTGATGTCGCCCAATAATTCAGCCAAAGAGCACTGCAGTGCATGAGACACCTGGAGCAAGACCAAGACTGACACATTGCCTGTGCCGTATTCCAAATTGGCCAAGTGGCGCTCAGACACATCGGCGGCCAATGCCACTGCTTTGCGTGTCATGCCTTTGCGCGAACGCAAGTTGCGCACGCGCTCACCCAGCGACATTAAAAATGGGCTGCGCAAAGGCTCGAGTGAGCCACCAACTTCAACAAATGCGGTCGATGAATCGGACACCAATAACTCCAAAAACATGGGACTCGCCAAAGCACGGCATTCAATCCAAGGGAAAACCCTGAACTTTAAACACCCACAAAACATGCACTTTACTGCATACTCG